>JAJRXF010000075.1 GCA_024276425.1 Actinomycetes bacterium
CCCAGTCGCTGAATCCGTTCTTTGTGGCTTCATAGACTAGTTTTTGGACCGGCGGCGTTCCAAGTTCTTGTTTGGTCTGACCCTTGAACTGAGGTTCTGGAAATGTGACCTTCACCGCGGCTACGAGACCCTCCTGGACATCGGCCGGGGTAGCCCGATCGTTCCCGCCCTTAGCCAACTTTTTCAGCTTCTTCGTGTCGGCCAATAGGATCTCGTTGGCAGAGCGGGTGAGTCCCCGCTCGAAACCGGTGACATGGGTTCCACCTTCGGAGGTTGGAATCGTGTTAACGAAGCTCACGATGTTGGTGTCGAATCCCTTTACCCAGCGCGCGGCAATGTCTATGGTGCATTCCCGGGTGACCGTGGTCATCTTGCCCTCCATGGGAACTGTCTCATCGAAGGATGTCTCGCTCTTGATGGCGATGATGTCGGTGACGGGCTCCCCAACAGTGAGGTAGTCGACATAGTCGGCCAGACCGCCTGCAGCGACAAAGTCTTCTGGATCTCTTCCGGTACCGCGCCGGTCGTGCAGTTTGATATGCAAGCCCGGAACCAGAAAGCAAACCCGAGCGACATGGTCGCGTACATGTTCATAGTCAATGCGAGCATCGGGATCAAACAGCTCAAGGTCGGGCCAGAAGCGGACCCTTGTTCCTGTCCGACTCTTCGGAATCTTCTTGATTCTGGCTAGCCTCGATCCGGGCTTGAATGTTCCGGACTTGAGGTAGTTACCGGGAATCCGTTCGTTGAACACTAGCCGCCATGTTGAGCCGTCTCGGTCCACTTCGGCCACTACTTTGGCCGCGAGTGCGTTCACGACCGAAGCCCCAACCCCGTGTAAGCCGCCGGAGGCCGAATATGCCCCGGATCCGAACTTTCCGCCAGCATGGAGTTCGGTGAACACAATCTCCAGGGCTGTGCGTCCGTCGGGCTTCTTGCCAACCGGAATTCCCCGTCCATCATCGGCGACCTCGATTGATCCGTCACGATGGAGCACAACCTCGATGTGTGAGGCGAACCCGGCGGCCGCTTCGTCGACGCCGTTGTCAATAATCTCCCACACCAGGTGATGGAGACCCTCGGTGCCGGTACCGCCGATGTACATGCCTGGACGCTTTCGCACGGCATCGAGGCCCTCAAGGATCTGGATTTGGGAGGCATCATAGGATGCCTTTCCTCTGGCCCTCTTGGTTGTTTTGGGACGTGATGGTGTTTCGGTCTTGGGTTCGTCTACCACCGAAGGGTTCCTACCTGAAGAATGCGATGGGCCATGGACCGGGCGGCTCCGTCGCGGCGTGTTGGTCGAAGGCCAACCGACTGAGGGGTGCCATCCGGTTTGGTTGGGGCCTCTGGCTGGCCGACAATGGCGACAATTCGTTCGGGTTGCCCGATCCAGACATAGTCGACCCTGGATTCATCCCGAAACTTCATGAGCCGGACCCCGCCGCCGCCTCGACCCTTGTTGGGGATTTCGGCTACGTCGGTTGACTTTGCCGTGCCCTTGTTTGTGACGGCGATAATCACCCCACCAGCGCTGAGGAGACCAGCACCAACAATCTTGGCCTTGTTCTTTAGACTCATGCCAGCGACCCCCTTGGCCCCGGCCCCCTGGACGCTGATGTTGTTGACCGAGGTCCGCAACGCCTGAGCATCGGAGGAGACCATGATGACTTGGTCGCTTGGGTTGCAGGCCATGGCGGCCACAAGCCTGTCTGGCTCCGTGAGTTTCATGGCTATTCGGCCGTGGGAGATAGTAAGAAGAGCACTCCGTTCGAGCCGCTTAACCATGCCGGCTGAGGTGACCAGTAGCAGCGGATCGCCTTCGGGCTTGCGGTCAAAGATGGCCAGTATGATCTCACCTCGCTCGGCACCAAAGACTTCGCCTGCGTCCTTGCCTCGGCTACGTCCACCGACTTCGGGAAGATCCATGCTGGCAGCGTGAAGTACTCGCCCGGTCGAGGTGACGGCCAGGATCGTGTCTCTCAAACTGCTGAGTGCACTTGATTGCACCACATCGTGTCGACCGGGGCTGTAGGACCTGGAGGATCCAAGCGGTTCGCGGCCGATAATCCCTGAGGTTGAGAGGGTAACGACGCAGGGGTCATCCGGCATTTCGGCTGCGACTTCTTGTTCGAGTTCGGCCAGAACCGGGACTTCATCGATCCCGATGATCTGAGACCGGCGTGGGTGGCCGTACTTGCTGGCGATCTCGCCGAGTTCTTTGATAACGATCGTCCGCTGACGCTGCTCGGAGCCGAGGATTTTCTCAAGTTGAGCGATGATGTCCTGAAGCTCGCTGCGGCGAGCGACGATCTCGTCATAGGCCAATGTGGTTAGCCTTCGCAGTCGGAGTTCCAGAATGTAGTTGGCCTGGATCTCGGAGATCTTGAGTTGTTTCATGAGACCAAGCCGGGCTGCATCGGTGTTAGCGGCGTTGCGAATGATCGATACGACTAAATCGATGTTGTCGATGGCGATGATGAACCCATCCAGCTTGTGCATCTCGGCTGTGGCCTCTCGAAGTCGAAACTCCGATCGTTTGACCACCATGTCAAGACGATGGCTGATGTAGTGGTTGCACAGGTCATAGATGCCAAGCGTTGTCGGGACCCCATTGACCAGGACAACGTTGTTGATGCCAAAAGTCTCCTCCAAGGGTGTCAGCTTGTACAGCTTCTGGAGCAACAGGTCCGGTCGGATTCCTGTCTTGCATTCAATGATCAGTCGTAGTCCAGACTTGCGGTCGGATAGGTTTTTCACATCCGCAATACCGGAAAGTCGGCCGTTGTTCACCAATTCCTTGATCTTGGCGATTACTCGCTCGGCCCCAACCAGATAGGGGAGTTCGGTTACGACGAGACCTTGGCGGGCCCGGGTTACGTCGACGATCTCTGCCTTGGCCCGTATCCGGAAGGTTCCTCGACCAGTTTCGTACGCGGTTCGTAGGTCATCGTCCACGATGATGGCGCCGGTGGCAAAGTCAGGACCAGGAAGAACCTCCATGATCTGCTCAATTGTTGGTCGTGGGCGCCGCTGACTCATGATCAACTTGATGGCCTCATAGACCTCGACCAGGTTGTGGGTCGGCATGTTTGTGGCCATACCCACTGCGATTCCCGTGGTGCCGTTGACGAGGAGGTTAGGAAGAATGGCGGGCAGATAGGAGGGCTCTGTCGACTCGCCGTCATAGGTCGGGCGAAACTCAACGGTTTCTTCGTCGATTTCGCCCAGGAGATCGAGAGCGGCAGGGGTTAGGCGACACTCGGTGTATCGGTAGGCGGCGGGAGGATCGTCCAGGCTGCCGAAGTTGCCCTGAGGGTCGACCAGGGTAACGGGGCGGGAGAAGTCCTGTCCAAGCCGAACCAGAGTGTCATAGATGGCGCTGTCTCCATGAGG
>JAJRXF010000076.1 GCA_024276425.1 Actinomycetes bacterium
CCATAGCCAACTGTGCCCAACCGTCGAACGATCTCATCGAGGTGTTGTTGATCAGCCTCGTTGGCTGCTACCCGTTCGAAGAGATCGGTGAGTTTCATACCATCGAGCTTGCAGGGCGAACACTGTCCACAGGATTCAACCGAAAGGAAGCGAGATACCCCGGCGGCGACTGCCACCATGTCGCTCTGGTCGTCAAAGACAATAAACCCCGCCGAACCAATGCCACAGCCAACCGAACCCAGTCCCTCATAACTCACCTCGGCCCCCAAGTGTCTGGCGGGGATAACCGGGTTGGCCACACCAGCAAGCACAGCCTTGATCGGCCGTCCCGGCCGTGGGCCGCCGCCAATTACACGAATCACCTGACGCAGCGGCGTACCAAGCCGAACCTCACCAACGCCGTGAACACGAGTGTCGCCCGTAACGGTGCATACAACCGAACCGGGAGACTGCTCGGTTCCGATTCGCCGAAACCAATCGGTGCCTCGGGCCACGATCTTGGGCACATTCGCGATCGATTCTAGGTTGTTGACCAGCGCCGGACCGGCCTCAAGTCGGGAACCGCGGTCATCGCCCAATAATCCGACCTTGAACGTTGGGGCCAGCCGAGGGAACGGCTCTCGCCCATCGATGGCTTCAAGCAGAGCGCTTTCTTCGCCAAATAAGTACTCCTCCGGACCTTCGAAAACCTCAACTGTGGTTCCCTCCGGGATCCAACCGGCAGCCAACATCGACGAAATTGCATCTTTAAGGCGGGTCACCTCAATGGAGAAGTCTTTCTTTGTTGCGATGACAATTCGTTCCGACTCAATGGCCCGAGCGGCAATAAGCGCACCAGAGATCACCTGAAACGGGTTGTTGCGAATGATCGAACGATCCTTAAAGGTTCCAGGCTCACCCTCGGCCACGTTGACAACAACCGTTGGCGCCGCTCCCTTCTGCTTAGCGTTCTTGGCAACCGTCGCCCACTTCACCCCAACGGGGAACCCAGCTCCGCCGCGGCCTCGCAGCCCTGACTGTTCGACAACAGATCTGATTTCGGCTGGCTGCATCGCCCGTGCGGCCCGCAGACCGGCGATTTTGCTCACCTGTTTGTAGTCGCCGAATCCCTCGATGGCTACGGGATGCAGAACTCGCTGGGATCGCCAGTACTCCGACGAACTCATCTCCTGAGGGGCGCAGCCGACCCAGTGCCGGTATTGGCCAGAGCCGCTTGGCGTATATCGGAAATATTGGCTCGGTAGTCCGAGCCTCGGAATACAGCGGACCCAGCGACCAAGGCATTGGCACCGGCATCGACCACTTGAGCCGCGTTAGCTGCGGTAATTCCCCCGTCAACTTCGATGTCGACGCCAGCGGGTAGTCGAGCAGCCAAGTATTCAACCTTTGCCAACATGTGCTCGATAAATGACTGACCACCAAATCCCGGATTCACTGTCATCACCAAGACCAAATCCACCGAGCCGGTTACCCAATCGATAACAGCCGGTGGTGTTGCCGGGTTGAGCGCAACACCAGCCCTTGCCCCAAGATCACGTATCCGCTGCAGGGTTCGATCCAGATGCTTGGAGGCTTCGGCGTGCACCGTAACCGTCGCTGCACCCGCGGATACAAACTCCTCCAAGTACCCGTCGGAGGGTTCAACCATCAGATGAACATCAAGTGGGAGGTGGGTATGACTAGCGACGGCCTCAACCACTGCGGGCCCAATAGAGATATTGGGAACAAAGTGCCCGTCCATCACATCGACATGGATCCAATCGGCTCCCGCGTCGGTGACCGCCCGGACCTCGGCTCCCAAGGCAGCAAAATCAGCGGCCAAGATGGAGGGGGCAATGACAAGGTTGGACTGGTTGTGTGCAACTCGAGAAGTGGACCCGGCTTTGGTTTGCCCTGAGGTGGAGGTCATCTTCTACACCGATTCCAAAGAGCTCAGCGACTGTGGGTCGAGGCTCCCACTAACGTAGGAGGCTGCCATCGAAGCCAAGGTTTTTGGCTGTAGTTTGGTGGCCTGTCCCGCGGAGCTGAACTGCTCGAACCGGCTCCGACAGAGCTTCTCCATGGCCTCCCACGCTGGCGTTAGAAACTTCCGCGGATCGAACTGGTCGGATTGAGTCGTTGCTACTTCTCGAATGGCTCCAGCCATCGCCAGACGACAATCGGTGTCGATGTTAACCTTGCGCACCCCATGGCGAATACCGTTTTCGATCTCCTCCACCGGCACGCCCCATGTCTGGGTCATGGTTCCGCCGAACTTACGGAAAATGTCCTGTAGGTCTTGTGGCACCGAAGACGACCCGTGCATAACGAGGTGGGTGTCAGGAAGTCGTTCGTTGATCGCCATGACCACATTCATGGCCAAGATGTTTGTGTCCGGCTTGCGAGTGAACTTGTAGGCACCATGGGAGGTGCCCATGGCGATGGCCAGTGCATCAACCCGCGTCTTGGAGACGAAATCGACGGCCTGGTCCGGATCGGTCAGGAGCTGATCCAACTCCAATACCCCTTCGGCTCCATGACCATCCTCGGCCTCGCCGGTGCCAGTTTCCAATGAGCCCAAAACTCCGAGTTCGCCCTCGACCTAGGCCCCGACGGCGTGGGCCATCTCGGTAACTCGACCGGTTACCTCGACGTTGTATTCATAGGACGATGGAGTCTTGCCATCGGCCAGGAGGGATCCGTCCATCATGACCGAGGTGAAGCCGTTCTGGATGGCGGAGTAGCAGGTTGCTTCGGAGTTGCCATGATCCTGATGAAGACAGATTGGGATGTGCGGGTACATCTCCTCCGCCGCCTCGACCATCTTGCGGATCATGACATCGCCAGCATAAGAACGAGCACCCCGACTGGCCTGCAAGATCACCGGCGAATCGACCGCGTCAGCGGCCTGCATGATGGCCAGAATCTGCTCCATGTTGTTGATATTGAACGCTGGTAGTCCGTAGGAGTGCTCTGCGGCGTGGTCCAGCAATTGGCGTAGAGAAATCTTGGTCATTGATGGGTTTCTTTCTGATCGGTGTGAGTGGCCCCAAGCGACTTTCGAACTGAGTTAGCCACGGCCTCGGAGGTAATTCCGAAGTGGACGAAGAGGTCTGATGCGGGAGCAGAAGCACCAAAACTTTCCATGCCAACGAACTGGCCGTCGCCAAGCCAGCGGTCCCAGCCAAACTCGACCGCCGCCTCAACACCAACCCGTGGAGCCTCGCCCAACACCGAGTCCTGATAGGCCTGACTCTGACGACCAAATCGTTCCCAACAAGGTAAGGACACCACTGCGACCGAGAGGCCCTCCTCGGCCAGGTCAGCTGCGGCCTCGGTTGCCAGGCCAACTTCGGATCCGGTGGCCACAATGGTGGCATCGCGGGGGCCTGCTGTGTCGACCAGTACATAACCGCCAAACGCGACGGGGTTACCCGGCACTCCGACGATTACAGAGCTGCGACGCTGTAGCGCCAGCCCCTGCCGGGATAGGCACAGAACTGACGGACGGTCAGTGGTTTGGATTGCGGAGGCCCAGGCCTCGGCGGTCTCGACCGCATCGGCCGGTCGGTAGACATCAACGTTGGGCATGGCTCGCAGTGACGCCAACTGCTCCACCGGTTGGTGAGTTGGCCCGTCCTCGCCGAGCCCAATTGAGTCATGGGTCATGACATAAATGACTTGTGTGCCCATCAGGGCCGAAAGCCGCAGAGCCGGACGTAAATAGTCGACAAAGGCAAAGAATGTTCCCCCGTAGGGGACAAGTCCACCATGCAGGCCGATGCCGTTCATGGCCGCAGCCATGGCGTGTTCGCGGATGCCATAGTGGACATAGGTGCCCGAACGATTGGCAGAGTCAAACGTTTCCTGGGTTGTCGATCGGGTGAGATTCGAACCAGTCAGATCGGCCGACCCACCGAGCAGGCGGAGACGGGCCTGGCCCGAAGTCATGGCCTCGATAGCCGCTAACGACGAGGCCCGGGTGGCGGCGCCGCTTTCGGATTCGATGACCTCATCAACCAGGCTGGCCAACTCGACAGAGACGTCCAAGGGCTCATTCATCCAACGCTGGAACTCCGGACCAAGTTCGTCGCTGGCCAGGTGCTCCTCCCAGGTCGATTTGACCCCTTGGAACCGAGATCCAGCCGCTAGCCAAGCCTGACGAACGTGGTCGGGAACGACAAAGGGCTCGGCCGTCCAACCAAGGTTGGCCCGAGTCAAGACTGTCTCCGCTTCACCCAAGGGCGAGCCGTGTACACCATTGGTGCCCGCCAAGTTGGGAGAGCCGAAGCCAATGGTTGTCCGGCAATCGATGAGGGTCGGTCGATCGCTCTTGCTTGCGGCCTGTATCGCTCCCGCAATTTCATCTCGGTCGTGACCGTCAATGCTGTGAGTGGCCCAACCAGCAGCCGAAAAGCGGGCCGTCTGGTCCATCCTGGTGCTTAGCTCGGTTGAACCATCAATGGTGATGCGGTTGTTGTCCCAAAGAACGACCAGCCGACTGAGGGCCAAGCTTCCGGCCAAATCGATAGCCTCATGGCTGATTCCTTCCATCAGACAACCATCGCCAGCAACGACGTAGGTGCGATGATCGACCAGATCATCACCAAAGCGAGCGTTCAGATTTCGTTCGGCGATAGCCATGCCAACAGCCGTAGCCAACCCTTGGCCGAGTGGCCCGGTAGTCGTCTCTACCCCAGGGCAGTGTCCGACCTCGGGATGTCCGGCCATGCGGCTTCCCAGCTGGCGGAAGTCCTGGAGGTCGGATATCTCGACGCCCTGGTACCCGGTGAGCGCGAGAATGGAATAGAGCAGCATCGATCCATGCCCGGCAGACAGAACAAAACGATCCCGGTCCGGCCATTGCGGATCGGTCGGATCGTACTTTAGGAAGCGGTTGAACAAGACCGTAGCCACCTCCGCCATCCCCATTGGCATACCGGGGTGACCGGAATTGGCGGCATTGACTGCGTCGATGGATAGGAAACGGATGGCGTTGGCCATCTCCGCTTCCAGTTTTGTTGAAGTCAGTGCATCAAGTGTCGTCACGCTGCCAGCCCTCGCTTTTCGATCAAGCGGTGGATCATCGGGGTGAAGATCAGTTGCATGGCCATGTCCATCTTTCCGCCGGGAACAACAATGGAGTTGGCACGTGACATGAAACTTCCCTCAATCATCGATTGCAGGTAGGAGAAGTCGATGCCACGTGGTTGGCGGAACCGAATAACAACGACGGACTCGTCCAGTGTGGGTATCCAGCGAGCAATGAACGGGTTAGAGGTATCGACCAGGGGCACCCGTTGGAAGTTGATGTCCGTCTGGCTGAACTGGGGGCAGATGAAATTCACGTAGTCCGGCATGCGCCGCAAGATTGTGCTCGTCACCACCTCCGTTGAGTAGCCACGAGCGGTTGAGTCGCGATGAATCTTTTGTATCCACTCGAGGTTCGTGACCGGAACAACTCCGATTTTCAGGTCTCCGTATTGGGCGATGTCGACCGAGTCAGTGCGCGCCGCCCCGTGCAAGCCTTCATAAAACAACAGGTCGGTTCCGACCGGGAACGGTTTCCAGTCGGTGAACGTTCCCGCCGGGCGGCCAAACTCAGCCGCCTCATTGTCGTCGTGCACATAGTGTCGGGTTACACCACCACCTGTTTCTCCGTAGATCCGAAACGTTTCTTCGAGCTTTTCGAGCAGGTTCGCTTTGGCCCCGAAGTGGCTGAAGGTTTGATCGCCCGCAGCTTCAGCCGCCGCGGCGGCTTCCTTCATCGCAGCTCGGTCATAGCGGTGAAAGGCATCTCCCTCAATGAAGGCGGCTTTAACGCCCTCACGGTGAAATATCCGCTCGAAAGTATCTTTGACCGTCGTGGTCCCGGCTCCCGATGAACCAGTTATTGAAATGATCGGATGCTTGGCTGACATGGTGTGGGTGGTCTCGCTTGGCTAGGTGTGGTTGGCTGTTAGGCCGAAAGAAAAAGGCTTCGATCGGCAAAGAGAGGGGACCGACTTCCGGTAGGCAGGCCGTCATAGGACCCCACGATGTCAACCTCATGGGTGGATCCAAAGATCAAGGGAACCCGCTGATGAAGACCCCTGGGATTCATGCTCAAGATGTCGTTGATACCGTCGGTGGTTCGGCCACCAGCCTCCTTGACCAACATGGCGATCGGGTTCGCTTCATAGACCAAGCGGAGACGACCGTGGGTATAGCCATCTCTACTGTCACCCGGGTAGATGTATACGCCACCTCGCCGAAAAATACGGAGAGCCTCACCAACGAGTGCCCCAAGCCAGCGGGTATTAAAGTTTCGCCCTCGCTCACTGTCTGCCCCGGCGAGCAAATCTTTGTAATAGGCCTGGTAACCCAGCGACCAGTACCGATAGTTGGAGGAGTTAATGGAGAACGTGCTGGAATGCTCAGGAATCTGCATCTGCTCCTCCGCCAAGGAATACACCTGGTCAACCGGAGAGAGCGCGTACAGATCTGTTCCTTGTCCAACGGTGAGCAACATGAGGGTCATTGGGCCGTAGATGACCACCCCGGCCGCAAGTTGGTTGGAACCCGGCTGGAGCAGTGATTCCAACGGGCTCTCTAGGGTTCGGTAGATCGAAAAGATAAGGCCAACCGGAGCGTTGATATCCACATTGTCTGACCCATCCAGCGGGTCGGTTACCACAACCAGGGGTCGGCTCGTGTCCAGAACGATTGGATCGTCCTGTTCTTCTGAACCGACGACACCAACCGGTGAATTGGCCAGCGCGCTAAGAAGAACCTCCTCGGCCTGAACATCGATTGCCTTTTGGGTATCGCCCTCCGGGGTCTTGCCAACGGCTCGTCCCAACGTCAGCGCCTCACGAGCAAGGAGAGTTCCGATGCCGATGCTGGCCTCGGCCAGTTTCTCGATCGTCTGAACGATCAACTTTCGGTCGACCATGCTGGCGCTGCCCGCTTGGGTGCCTTCCCAATCGCTTAGTCGGTCGGTGAGTGTGACTGCCATGCTGCAATGGTGCAGGAACCGCACAAGAAGGTAAAGATGTTTATTCTGCCATTGTGGAAAGAAATTCTAACTATGATAGCTAGCGAGTCAGGCTGGCAAAAAGCAGCGGCAGTTGCTCTGGTAGACGTTCGACGCGGTCGACGATCGTGTAGCCGCCCTCACCAAAGATTCGCTTCACGTAGGAGTCCGCCCGAGGATCCAGGGTCAAGCAGAAGGTAGTAATTCCGGTTGAGTGCAATTCCTCAACCGCCTTCTTGGTGTCGTGGCGAAGGTGTTGAGGGTCGGGTTCATCAATATCGGCTGGCTCGCCGTCGGTAACCAGCAGGATGAGCTTTCGTCGCTCGGGCTGCTTTGACAACCGATAGCCAGCGTGCCTCAAGGCTGCGCCCATCCGGGTTGATAGCCCGCCGGTCATGCCAGCCAGACGGGCCTTAGCCTCATCGTCATAGGGTTGGTGAAAATCTTTCAAGCGATAGTACTGAACATCGTGGCGCCCATCGGATGCGAACCCATGCAAAGCAAACGGGTCACCAATTCCCTCGATTGCGGTGGCGACAAGCGCCGCCGCCTCCCGGGTGAGGTCGAGGATCGTTTTCTCAGAGTCTCCAGCCTTCTCGTTGGTCGATTCGGAAAGATCTAACAAAACAACGACGGCAAGGTCGCGGTTTTTAAGGGTGTTGCGCATGGTGATCCGCGGGCTCGGTTGATCACCCATCCGGATAGCAACCATGGCATCGATTGCAGCATTAAGATCAATCTCGTCGCCGTCCTCAAGGCCACGTTCCCGTTGCATACCGGCTGGCGCGAGCAGATCAATGATTTGCTTGATCCGGTGGGCGATCGGTTTGTGCTCACGCAGGATCCGTTCGACATCCTCGGGGTCGCCTTTTGGCACCCTTCGCTCATAAATGGTGGCCCAATCGGGACGATGAAGCTGGAGTTGGTAGTCCCACTCTGGATAATGGAAAGGGTCCGACACTGGCTCCTTCCCCATGGTTTCGTTGAACGTCAAGGCCGTGTCGGTGAGATCATCCTCATACACCCGCATCAAGTCCGTACACGTCCATATTTCTTGAGCGTCATCACCCGCCAGTTCCGAGTCGAGCGCATGGGCCATCATCATTGGACTGACTTCATACCGGACCTGACGTTGGCTGGCGGCGATGTACTCCAGCCCATCCCCGCCCAGGGGTGGATCCTCAAAGTGCCAGATAATCCGGTTGTCGTCGCGATAGGGCAATCGATAACCCTCCAGAATCCGCAGGCTGGGAACCGCCTTGCGGCCAGCAAACAGATTGAAGAGTCGGAGCCCCATGAGCCACGAGAACTGGGCGTTGTCTTGATTGGACTCAATTTCCTCGTGAAACTGCGCCGCGAATCGGTTGAGTTCATCGTCTTCCCCAACAACCTCGTTGTCCAGGAGCTGGGAGGCAAGTCTCTCCAGTCGGGGGATGGTTTCGTGCTCAGCTGGCTCCCTGTGTTCAAGATTCATTAGCGAAGACCACAGTGACTTGAGTCCGGGAAATTCTTGGATCGCCTTGTACTCGACTCTGGCGTCTTCAATCATCCCGACGAAGAACATTTGCGCCGGGCTGAGCTGCTCGGCCGACATTGAGGACCGGGCATACATCAGGTGGCAGGCCATGTGTGCTGCGATGGCTCGATAGACCTCCAACCCGCTCACATCACCAACAGCGTCCAAGGCATCAGGAAGATGCAAAATGCGTTTCTCCACATAGGGCCTGAAACCGGAGTGATCAGACTCAGTGGGACGGAGGAAGAAGTCCCGTCCCCACAGAGCACGGAGATAAAAGTTTAGGCGTCGCTGAGCCCTACCGAAAAGAAGTCCCCGGCGTTCATTCTCCAACATGGCCCGGCTATCGGCTGATTCCAGATTGAAGTAGGCCGTCAAATTGTCGAAATCTCGCCGATAGGCCTGGGTCCCAAAGTTGGCCCAGCGGCGGAGACCGCTCAAGGTGAGTTTGGACAAAAGCTCATCGAGGTGAGAGAGCATTGGCCGAAGGCCACGAGGGGCGGTCGAAGCCAGCTGATGTAGGAGAGTGAGATAGGACCGCACAAGTTGGGCATCGCCAAGATGGCGAGCCGTTGTCGGCAAGGTCGAGAACATCAAGGCAATGACTGCGCCCGACGTCATCGAGGAAACCTTCATCGCCGCAGCCACGCAGTCCGGAATGATGTCTTCGCCACACTCCTTCACGACAAGCGGCATTTCCTCCAAGTAGGAAACGACCAGATCAGATCCGCGGCCGAGCTTGCACAACGCCTTTGCGCCGTCGAGATATTCCCCAAGCCCGGTCTGGGACATGACACGAGACGCCTCGTGAAAGGTCGATTCCAGAATGTCGCTAACCTCGGGTGCAGCCTCGGCCATGAAATCGGCGTACTCCTGGAGTCTGATCGGAGACACGACAAATGCAACTAGGTGAGGAACGTCTGAACCGCTGCGTCCAGTGTGTCTCGCATGTCCGGATCATCGGTGAGCGGCGTCACCATTGTCATGCGGCAAGCGGCTTCAGCCGCCACACCCGAATGAATGAGCTGGCCAGCGTAAACCAGCAGCCTGGTGGAGATGCCTTCATCAAGGCCGTGACCCTTGAGATTGCGAGCCCGATGGGCAATCTGAACCAGTTTGGAGGCCATCTCCCGGTCGATGCCAGACTCCTTCGCCACGATCGAAGCTTCCAACTCACTACCTGGATAGTCGAAACTGAGCCCACCAAATCGTTGTTTGGTCGATTGCTTAAGATCCTTCATCAGGCTTTGATAGCCAGGGTTGTAGGAGATAACGAGTTGAAAATCGGGATGAGCGGAAACGAGCTCCCCCTTCTTGTCTAGTGGAAGAACACGACGATGGTCCGTTAGTGGGTGAATAACGACGGTTGTATCTTGGCGAGCCTCAACAATCTCGTCGAGGTAGCAGATCGCTCCTCCCCTGGCTGCCATCGTGAGTGGGCCGTCTTGCCATTTCGTGCCATCCTTGTCCAATAGATAGCGCCCAATCAGGTCTGATGCAGTCATGTCCTCGTTGCAGGCGACCGTGATCAATGGTTTGCCCAACTTCCACGCCATGAACTCGACAAACCGAGACTTTCCGCAGCCGGTCGGGCCCTTGAGCATCATCGGCATTCGAACGCTGTATGCGGCCTCATAAAGTTCGACCTCATCGGTAACCGGCTCATAGTACGGCTCATCCCGGATGGCGTATTGTCCAAGGCCAGGCATCGAACTAGACAGTCTCACCACGATGAATCACCATGGCCGCTCCCGCAGACTGGGAGAAGTTGTCAAAGCCTAGAAGCCGGACATGATTGCCAGGGTGGGCGACATGGCAGGCCTCGATCTCATCCAGGATGGCATCGACATCAGTTTCGCCAAACATTGGCAGCTTCCACATGTACCAGTAGTTGCCGGCGGCATTTTCGGGTTCGGTGTGTTCAATGCCAGGGTTCCAACCCTTGCTTACAATGTACTCGATCTGCTTGCGAGTTTGTTCCGGTGTCATTGGCGGCAGATAGGAAAAGGTCTCGAACTTTCGGCTTGAGGCGTCGCTCAGGCTTGATTTGTAGTCTTGCATAGGGTGCTCCAGATCACGGTGTTGGGAAAGCCGGTCGGCCTTCGGTGTTGGGGAAAGCCGGTCAGCGGTGAGAAACATCAAGCTTGTCGACGGTGTCGAACTCGAACTTGATTTCCTTCCAGGTCTCCATTGCCGCACCCAACTCGGGGCTGTGTTTGGCCGCAGCTGTCAGGATGTCCTTGCCTTCCTTCTCGAGTTCCTTGCCTTCATTGCGGGCCGCTACGCATGCTTCGACCGCCACCCGGTTGGCTGCCGCTCCAGCTGCATTTCCCCAAGGGTGGCCAAGGGTTCCGCCGCCGAACTGCAGTACCGAGTCATCACCAAAGATGCTGACCAGAGCAGGCATGTGCCAAACATGGATTCCGCCCGAGGCCACGGGGAACAGGCCAGGCATCGAACCCCAGTCCTGATCGAAGAAGATGCCCCGGGACCGGTCCTCTTTGACGAATGAGTCCCGCATCAGATCAATCCAGCCAAGGGTGGCCTCACGATCGCCTTCTAGTTTGCCAACAACAGTCCCAGAGTGAAGGTGATCGCCACCCGAGAGACGAAGGATCTTGGTCAATACTCGGAAGTGGATTCCGTGATGGGGGTTCCGGTCCAAGACGGCGTGCATGGCTCGGTGGATGTGCAACAGCATGCCATTGTCCTGACACCATTGGGCCAGTTGGGTGTTCGCCGACCAACCACCGGTGATGTAGTCATGCATGATGATTGGAGCGCCAAGTTCTTTGGCGTACTCAGCCCGTTTCATCATTTCATCCGCGGTAGCCGCCGTGACGTTGAGGTAGTGGCCCTTGCGTTCACCCGTTTCGGCTTCGGCCTTTTGAACCGCCTCCATCACAAAGTCGAAGCGGGCTCGCCACCGCATGAAGGGTTGAGAGTTGACGTTCTCATCGTCCTTGGTGAAGTCGAGACCTCCACGGAGGCCCTCATAACAGGCTCGGCCATAG
Organism: Actinomycetes bacterium; assembly: GCA_024276425.1. Taxonomy (GTDB): domain Bacteria; phylum Actinomycetota; class Acidimicrobiia; order Acidimicrobiales; family SZUA-35; genus JAJRQY01. The sequence goes on from JAJRXF010000076.1 coordinate 11,525, forward strand.
TTCTTGGCCGACAGCCCCAACTTGGGCTTGATCGTGCAACCAAGCAATGGTCGTCCGTATTTGTTGAGGATGTCTCGTTCTTGTTGGATCCCCTGAGGGGGGCCATTGCAGGTCATCACATAGGCGATGGGAAAGCGGATGTCTTCGAGGCGTAGGGCCCTCAGAGCCTTAAAGCCAAAGACGTTGCCCACCAGTGAGGTCATGACATTCACGACCGAGCCCTCTTCAAAGAGATCAATTGGGTAGGCAATGAAGGCATAAAAGCAGGTGTCATCGCCGGGCACGTCTTCGATGGCATAGGCGCGCCCCTTGTAATAGTCCAGGTCGGTGAGCAGATCGGTCCAGACCGTTGTCCACGTACCGGTGGAGGATTCAGCAGCCACGGCGGCGGCGAGTTCCTCGCGTGGAACTCCATCTTGAGGAGTCACCTTGAAGCAGGCAAGTAGATCGGTGTCCTTGGGGGTGTAGTCGGGCATCCAATAGGTATCCCGATAGTCCTTTACACCAGCGTCATAAGTCGTGGCCATCGAATCTCCAGAGGGTTCAAGGGTTGCGCGTTGTCGGATGACGCAACGGTTTCTCCTGGCCAATGTTGCAGGATCACTAGAAGAAGGTAAAGATGTTTCTTCTGCCATACTCGAAAGAAAATCTAATGCTTCTTCGATCGGAAGACCGCCGATGAACGATGTCACCCTCCGCCAACTCCGAGCCTTCGAGGCAACGATGCGCCTCGGACGAATCTCGGCCGCCGCCACGGAGCTTCACGTGACCGCTCCAGCCATCGGCCAACAACTCAAACTTCTACGCCGAACCGTTGGCGTTGATGTTGCCTTCAAGACAAAGGAAGGCTTCAGGCCAACCAACGCCGGGCTCGAACTGTTGAATGCGATCGAACGAATCGAGACCGAGCTCAATCGTTGTGGCTTAGCACTTTCCGCCATCGCCGAGGGGTCCGCTGGAACCGTCGACTTCGCCGCCGTTAGTACCGCCAAGTATTTCGCTCCCCTACTACTGGCGCGATTTCGCGACACCCATCCCGATGTCCGCGTCCGCCTATTGGTCGGAAACCGCCGGGAGACCGTTGCTCGTCTCGCCGCTCATGGGGCCGACATTGTTGTTATGGGCCGTCCTCCGAGAGAGTTGGATCTGGTCGTTGCCGACATTGGCCCCAATCCCCACGTTGTTGTCGCCGGTCCCGACCATCCACTTGCCCGACGCCGGTCGGTTCATCTAACCGAGCTCTTGGATGAACATTTCTTGGTTCGAGAGGCGGGTTCGGGGACCCGCAGCCTGGCCGACGCGATGTTCCGCGACGCCAACCTCACTCCTCCTCCTGCCTCGATCATGTCATCGAATGAGACCATCAAACAGGCTGCCATTGCCGGGCTCGGCATCGGCCTTCTCTCCAGCCACACGGTGCAGGCCGAGGTAGATTCAGGTCGCCTGAGTGTCTTGAAGGTGGAGGGTTTACCCATTGTGCGCCGCTGGTTTATTACTCGGCCAGCCGAAATCGACCTACTCCCGGCTGGCCAAGCCTTCTGGGACTTCCTGGTGGAGCAAGCTGCCGAGCACCTTCCGGTGCTTTCGGCTCGATCAAGAGGTAAGAAGCGCTAAGTCCAATTCGACAGAACTCAGTTATCGGCTCACCGCATCGCTTAGCAGCTGACTTTTAGCCATTGGCCACCATGAAGTCGGCCACCACTTTGGCCAACTCGGGACCGCGGTCCTCTTGTAAGAAGTGGCCACCGCCAACAATCGTGGTGTGCGGCTGACCCTTGGCCCCAGGAATCAGCTTCTGGAACACCTTGTGTCCCCCTCCAGTAATCGGGTCCTGATCACTAAAGGCGGTCAGGAACGGCATGTCCAGTTTACGCAATACGTCCCACGCAGCTTTGTTGGCTGGCGCCGCTGGATCATCAGGCGATGTCGGCACTAAGGAAGGGAAGATTCTGGCCCCTGCCTTGTAAGAATCGTCGGGAAAGGGCGCGTTGTAGCCAGCAATGACATCGTCGGAAAGTTCGGTTGTGGTTGCCATGGCGATGACAACTCCAACGTCAAACTCGGGCGTCTCCTGGCTGAACTTCTGCCAAGACAAAAAGGCATCGCTCGGCGTTCCCTCCCCAGTTGGAAGTCCGGTATTGGCCACGACGCAACCAACAAACCGCTCCGGATGCTCGGCCAGAAGTCGCAAGCCAATTAGTCCACCCCAGTCCTGGCAAACCAGGGTTACTCCCTGCAGGTCAAGCCCTCCACTTCCCGAACCCAACAAAGCTGCCTCCATCCAGTCGACGTGGCCCTGGTAGGAGTAGTCCTCAGGTGCCCCTGGCTTGTCCGAACGGCCAAAACCTGGGAGGTCAGGGGCAATGACTCGATGCCCGGCCTCGACCAGAGGGGGGATCATTGTCCGATAGAGAAAGGACCAACTCGGCTCGCCGTGCATCAACAACACGACTGATCCGTCCCTTGGGCCCTCATCAACATAGTGAATTCGCAGCGACTGCTGGGCTTCGGAATTAGTCCCGGTATCACCAGCTGGAACCTCTACATAGTTCGGGTGAAACGCATACCCAGTCAGATTCTCGAAATGCTCATCGGGGGTTCGTAGTAGGTCCATTTCGCCAACCTAGAGCAATGAGAGCCGCCATCCCTACTCAACGAGACGATCGCTACTCTCCTCGTTGGCGTAACTAGCCCCAGACACGTTCAACTGCCACACTCAAGGGGTGACTTCGATTTCTCCCCTCAGCACAACCTACGCTCAAGCTAGAGAGTCGTTCCTGGCCGCCGCTACGTCGGCTGGTGCGCGGCTGCACGAATACCCCCACAACCTGGCCGGCCCCAACGGTGAGGTCCTGGCAATCGATGTGGCCGAGCTCGGCCACAGCGACTCCGAATCGGTATTGATCGTTGTCTCGGCTACCCATGGGGTGGAGGGGTTCGCCGGATCCGCCCTCCAGCGCCGTTGGCTCGAACAACATGTCAGCGACCGCCCTGACGATGTTCGGGTACTGTTCGTCCACGCCTTTAACCCTCACGGGTTCGCCTGGGTGCGGCGAGTAAATGAAGACAATGTTGATCTCAATCGAAACTTCATCGACTGGCAGTCCGAACGCCCGATGAACCCGGACTATATGGAGATCGCTGATCTTGTCGTTCCCAGCACCTGGACCGACACCGAACAGGAGCGCACCCTAACCAAGCTAATGGAGTATCTCAGCGAATTCGGAATGGAGAAACTGCAGGCCGTCATCAGCGGAGGTCAGTACGAAGACCCCAACGGGGTTTTCTATGGTGGAACAGGCCCAGTGTGGTCACATCAATGGCTTCGCCAGTGGGTCAAGGCGGAGCTAGCCCCGGCCAAGCAGATCGCCATTCTTGACCTGCATACCGGTCTGGGAGAGTGGGGCTCCGCTCAACTCATCGGGGCCAACGAAACCAACAGCGAACCCCACGTCCGGGCTAGCGAGTGGTACGGCGAGGTGGTGGCCATGGGGGGCCAGAACAGCGTCTCGGCCTATTTGCTCGGAGACTGGCTGAGAGCCATTGTCGACATCGCTAGCCACGCGGAGGTCACCGCCGTTGCCATCGAATACGGAACCGTTGACACCATCTCCGTCATGCAGGCACTCCGGGCCGATGCCTGGCTGCACGGCTATGGCGACCCAACGGGGCCGGAGGCTCCAGCAATCAAGGCTCAGGTCCGAGCAGCCTTTGCCGATGATGATCCCAAGTGGGTGGCTGAAATCTGGGGTCCGTTTGCTCGTTGCATGGAGTTGGCGTTAGGACGCCTTCATGCCTAAGCACTCAACCACAATCGGAAGTCTCGCCCGCGAAACCCATCAGACACTGGCCTTTGGACGCACCGACGGAGCTTCGTCCTTCTTCGGTTGCGGTCGCCGACCAAGAAACAGCCAGGTGATTGGGGCCAGATAGGCCCAATAGGCCACCACCCGAATCCGTTCCGGGTTGGGACTCCAGCCAAACAGCCCCTTGAGGAAATCATGGGTGGTTGACCCCTCGGCGAGGGGCCCAGAGGTGACATTCCAAACGGTGTCGGCAATGAAGCCCCACTCGATTTCGAACAGGAGCCGGAACTCATGCACTGCTTTGGCGAACAACCCAGCGGCAAACAAAATGAGCAGAATCCCAGTGAGCTGGAAGAACTGCCGCAGATTGATTCGGTCACTCCCCCGATAGAAGCTCACCCCTAGCACCGCCGCGATGCCAAGCCCAATCACGCCCCCAAGAACAACCCGAGAACCCGACGTCGTCCCCGTCTCTGCCCCAATAAGAAACAGAGCCGCCTCGAACCCCTCTCTGGCCACCGCGATGAAGGCCATTATTCCCAGAGATAGCGGGGAATGAGTCAGCGCAGCATCGACCTTGCCGTGTAGTTCTCCAGAGAGGTTTCTGGCGTTCTTTCGCATCCAGAAAACCATCCAGGTGAGGACGACCACCGTAAACACAGCCAGGGTGCCTTCAATGGCTTGTTCCCACCTTCCTTGGAACTCGCCAATTATTGCCTTGAAGCCGAAGCCCCCTATCACGCTAACCAAGGCAGCCAACCCGGAACCGATCCAGACTGGTCGCAAATACTCGGCCCGACCGGTCTTCACCAAGTATCCGACGATGACTGCGAGGACCAAAGAAATCTCTAATCCTTCGCGAAGCGTGATTAATAGAGCAGCTCCCATGTCCACGGATGGTAACCATGGTTAACACTTAACGTCAACCGAATGTGACTTTGGTCCTTTTTCCCTTTCAACTCAACCAACTCAGGTGTGCAAAGCTGGTGCCATGGTTCTTGAGTCCGCCACACCCGGCCCAACCCAGGTTGTCCCCGACCTAGCCAAGGAGATTTCCTGACCATGAGCAACTCCCAAACCGGCCGAAGCTGGCAGCTTGAGATTGCCAAGTCCGAACTGTCGAACACCAGGATCACACCCAATCGTTGGGCATCGTCTTCACTTGCGGATGGCCAGGCACGAGTCGAGGTCGACACCTTTGCCATGACCGCCAACAATGCCACCTACGCCGTATTTGGCGAGGCCATGGCCTACTGGCAGTTCTTTCCCAGCAGCGACTCCCCAAACTGGGGCATCGTACCGGTCTGGGGTTTCGCCAAAGTCATCGAGACAAATCACCCCGAGCTAGCCATTGGACAACGTTTCTATGGATACTGGCCGAGTGGGTCCCACCTCGTGGTTGGGCCAGCCAAGGTCACCGCCAGCGGATTCGTCGATGACACCGAACATCGACGAAATCTGCCAGCCGTCTACAACTCCTACGCCAAGGTCGCCGACCAGACTGGCGAACCCGACCCGATAGTGGATGCTCTACAAAGCCTGTTTCGACCCTTGTTGACCACCTCTTTCTTCATCGACGACTTCCTGTCCGAAAACGACTTCTACGGAGCCAGCCAGGTCATCATCGCCAGCGCCTCCAGCAAAACCGCTATGGCTCTCGCCTTCTGCCTTGACCGGCGCGGAATCCGAACCGTCGGATTGACCTCGGATGGCAATGTGGAGTTCGTGCGTGGGCTCGGCTGGTACCAGGACGTGATTACCTATCGCCAACTCGCTGCTGAGGATCCGCCACCCGCCTTGACCGAGCCCAGCGTCTATGTCGACATGTCCGGAGACGCCAAAGCTCGAGCCAAGATTCACCAACGCTGCACCGACCTCCGCTTCGATCTGATGGTTGGGGCCACCCACTGGGACGCCGCATCCCTCGAATCAACCGCCGACCTACCTGGGCCCACCCCAGAGTTCTTCTTTGCGCCCACTCAAATTGCCAAGCGGGCTAAGGAATGGGGGTCTGACGGCATGGCGGCGCGAACCGCCACCTCCTGGGATCCCTTCATCACCGAAGTGAACCAGCTTCTGACCATCCAACAGCGTCATGGCTCAACCGCCTGCCAGGACGCCTACTTGGCTGCGCTAGATGGAACAGCCGATCCAGCCATTGGTGTAATCATCCAGACCAGGTGAGGGGCATAGTGTCCAACCGAGCAAACATCCAAGACCGCGGCCCATCCCTAGCCAGACGAACGTGGGTACCAGAGGCAAGCGAAGATCTGATCCAGAACTTCGCCTCAACAACCGCCAGCGCGCCAGGCCCCGCCAACCGGGCTCGAATCTCCGAACTCATAGACAAGAACCTTCGGATCCACCTTGATTGCATAAACCTCGATCCAGCCAGCAACGTGATGAATCCCCAGGCCGAGGCTGCCCTCGCCAGTGGACTCGGATCCCGGCCATCGCTGGGTTACCCCGGAGCAAAGTACGAAATGGGGCTGGAAGCAACCGAGGAAATTGAAGTCATTGCGGCAGAGCTAGCCGCTGAGGTGTTCGACGCGAGCTATACCGAGATTCGCGTTCAGTCCGGTGCCATGGCCAACATGTACGCCTTCATGGCCGCAGCGAAACCCGGTGACACCATCATCGTTCCTCCCCCAACAATTGGTGGCCATGTCACCCACCACCAACCAGGTGTTGCCGGCCTCTATGGGCTACGGACTCTGGCTGCACCAATAACTTGCGAACGCTACACCGTTGATGTCGACGCCCTCGCCACGCTGGCCAACCAAGAGAAACCAAAGCTGATCAGCATCGGAGGCAGCCTCAACCTATTCCACCATCCAGTAGCCAGTATTCGTGAGATCGCCGACAGCGTCGGAGCGATCGTGCTTTTCGATGCCGCTCATCTTTCGGGCCCAATCGCTGGCGGTGCCTGGCCCAATCCTCTCAACGAGGGGGCCCATGTGATGACGATGAGCACCTACAAGAGCCTGGCCGGTCCCCCCTCCGGGCTTCTCCTCACCAACGAGGCTTCACTAGCGGAACAGATTGACGCCATTGCCTACCCCGGGTTGACGGCCAACTTCGATGCCGCGAAATCCGCCGCCCTCGCCATAACCCTGCTCGACTGGCTCGACTGTGGCACCAGCTACGACGCAGAAATGCTGAGCTCGGCCCAATCCCTCGCCGATGCACTCACCCAAAACGGGCTTCCCGTCTTC
>JAJRXF010000077.1 GCA_024276425.1 Actinomycetes bacterium
ATTGGCACAAACTCGATGCATCTGGTCGTGGCTCGGGCCCGTCGAGACGGAAGCGACGCTACTTGCGGGTACGAGGTTCTCACCACCGAAAAGGAGATGGTTCGACTCGGTAGCAGTGGCGGAGAAATGAAGGAGCTTGCTCCCGATGCTATCGATCGTGGTATTGCAGCCTTGAAGCGCATGGTCCGGGTAGCCGAGAGCTTTGGAAAACCCAAACTGGTCGCGGTGGCCACAAGCGCTGTCCGCGAAGCTACCAATCAACAAAAATTTCTGGATCGAGCGCGAACCGAAGTTGGGGTGGAGGTCGAGGTTATTAGTGGCTTCGAGGAGGCCCGCCTGATCCATCTTGGGGTGTTGCAGGCCCTGCCGGTTTTCGACAAACGCCTGCTCTTGGCTGACATTGGAGGAGGGAGCACCGAACTGGTCATTGGCAAGGAAGGGGTGACGATTGAGGCTCGCAGCCTCAAGCTCGGAGCGATCCGCCTCACTCAACGGTTCTTTCCCGATCGGGAGGCTAGTAAGGAGACCGTGACCGCTTGTCGGAACTATGTGCGATCGGCCTTGGCCTCGGTCTCGCGTGAACTCGGCGGCCACCAACCCGAGATCGCCATTGGCAGCTCGGGCACGATTGGGACCGTGGCAACTATGATCCTTCGTCGCCGGGGTGACGAACACAAGAATCTCAACGGGGTGGTGTTTTCTCGTTCCGAGTTGGCCTCGTTGATCGCGGAGATATTGGGCACCAAGGCCGATGCCCGCCACAAGCTTGATGGACTTGATCTGAAACGGGTGGACATCATCGTGGGTGGCGTCTTGTTGTTGTCGGAGGTTTTTTCCGCTTTTGACCTTGAGGAAATGATGGTCTCCGATTTCGCCCTTCGAGAGGGCGTCCTCTTTGATCGCTTCGGGGTAGCGGGAACCGAGTCGCTGATCGATATTCGCTCGGGCAATGTGCGACGGCTGGCCCGCCAACTCGACCCAGACCCAATTCATGCCGAAAAGACCGGAACCCTGGCCGTACAACTCTTTGATCGGACGAAGAAACTGCATGGGCAGGGAGACTGGGCCCGGGAGCTTCTCGAATCGGCGGCCATTGTTCACAATGTTGGACTGTTTATAAGCCATGCCAGTCACCACAAACACAGCTACTACGTAGTTCGCAACACGGAGCATCTCACCGGTTTCAGTCAGCATGAACTTGAGTTGATTGCTTTGGTCGCTCGATATCACCGCAAGAGCCACCCATCGGACAAACACCCCCAGTTCGCGGATCTGAGCAAGGATGACCAAGATCTTGTTCGTCTTCTCGCTGGGCTCCTGCGCGTTGCCATTGGTCTCGACCGGTCTCACCAGGGATCGGTGGCGAGCCTCCGAGTGTTCATCGATTCTCAAGCAGGGGCCCTGACCATTGAACCGGTGGCCAAGGAGGGAGCGAATCTCGATCTCGAGGTCTATTCCGCCGCAGAACGTTCGGGACTGTTGAGCGTGGCCCTTGGTGTCGAGGTCTCTATCAGGTCTGCGCAGGCAAGCGAATCCGAACACCTGTCGAGTTAACCGGGCCAGCGATTTAGGTGGGCAATGTGGCCTTCTGGCGAAGCCTGCGGTGATCCTCGTCGGTGCCAAGAGCGATGAGGACGTCACCCTCTCGCAGGGTTGCCTCCCGGTCAGGATGGTGGACAAACTCGCCAGTAGCTTTGCGTACTGCCAGAACGGTTACACCGGTCTGTTCACAGTCTCGAAGTGGGCATAGGTCCAGCGTCGAGTGGGGAGGAATCTCGATCTCGGTAATGGAAATGTTGAGTTCGCGGTCGTGCATTGCGATGTCGAGAAACTCGGCCACATGGGGCTGGGTTACCAGAGCCGCCATGTGAGCGCCACCAAGTTCGTGAGGGTTGACAACCCGGTCGGCCCCGGCCTGGAAAAGTTTGCGTTCACCGCTACTGCTCATGGCTCGAGTAACGATAAACAGATCAGGTTTCGCCGCCCTGCCAGACAGGGTGACATAAACATTTGCCGGGGCATTGTTCAGAGCAACAACTAGAGCCGACGCCCGCTTGATTCCAGCCGAGACAAGGACGTCGTCGTCGGTGGCGTCGCCAACGACGAACAGGTCGTGAGATCCCTCGATCGACTCGTCCAGGTCGATCACCACGACATCGTTGCCCTCTTGCTTGAGGGTGCGGGTTATGGCTTGGCCAACTTGGCCCCAGCCACAAACAACAATGTGACCCTCCAGATTGTTGATCTCTTGAGTCATTCGTCTTCTCCCAAATTCGAGTGAAAGCCGTCCCTCGACCAGCGTTTCCAACAACACACCGACCGTATAGAGAACGGTCCCAGCGCCGATCATGATCAAAACTATGCTGAACAACTTGTAAGCGGTTGTGACCTCACCGATCTCACGAAACCCGACCGTGGAAACCGTGATCACGGTCTGGTAGATGGCATCGATCAGGCTGAGCCCGAGAAACAGGTAGCCAGCGGTGCCCGAAGCCAGGACTGCCAATAAGATTGCATTCGCCACCTTCAGCCGAGACCATAAGTCTTGAGGGTTGGAGCGATGGAGCGAGCGCCAATGGCGAGCCGACCGAAACTTCAGCATCGGCGGCAAGTCTTACGGTTAGTCGAACCCAGCGACTGGGTCGGGTACTGAGGCGTAGGGTGATGAGGTTGGAACTTGAACCTCGGTTGGGTCTGGCGCATCGTGCTCTAGTTTGGCATGGAAACATCGATCCACTTGCGGATCTTGGCTTCGGGCAGCGCCCCGACTTGGCGAGCTACCTCAGCCCCCTTGTTGAACAAGATCATGGTCGGGATGCCTTGGACCCCAAGCTTGGCCGATACCGATGGCTCTTCGTCGACGTTGACCTTGACAATTCGTAGCGATCCGGCCCGATCGGCGGAAATCTTCTGGAGGGCCGGGGCGACCGCTCGACACGGCCCACACCAGGGGGCCCAAAGGTCGACCAGAACCGGAAGGGATGACTTCCTAATCAGATCATCAAAGTCTTTCGTTTTTGCGTCGACTAACCAGGGAAGATCAATATGGCATTTCCCGCATCGAGGCTTACCTTTGGTCACCATAGGAAGCCGATTTCGGGTCCCGCACTTGGTGCATTTCACTTCTCGATTGGCCATGATGCCTCCCGACAACTACCTGGCAACTACTGCAATCTCGGTGGTGTGTTCGACGCTAGCCCGAACTGGCGCGAGTTAGGTCCGAATGCGGCCTCATCCTCATCCAAGGCGGCCGAAGAAAGTCATCCTGGCATGCTCGGAGAGAGACTGATTGGGCTCGACGTTGTAGGCCAGAACGTTGAGAATCCTCATACGCTGCCCAACAATTGGTGTGACTCGATGCAGGGTGTCGCGCCCCCGGAAAACCACCAGATCTCCGGGCTGCTGTGGGAGCATGCCGGGGGAATCACCGCCACCGGCGAGTATTTCGGACACTCCGGAATAGTTCTGGTCCCCCTTGGCGCTGTTGCGCATCGAGGTGAGGTATTGAAAGTGGCCACCGGCGGTGGGAGTCTGGGTCAGGAGGGTGATGGAAAAGGACGAGTGGTCAAAGTGCCAGCCCAGTTCCTGGCCAGCCTGGTAGTAGTTGATGTTGATGGAAGACAATGGGTCGGCATAGGGATACAGCGCTTTTTCTCCCAGCACTGAGCACAAATAGCTCTGAAACTGTCCGGAGTTGTACAGGGTCTTGAGCGGTGAGTCCGACGGGATCTGATCGGTGGTGACTGCACCCTTGGTTGAGGTAATTTTCCAGCTACGGGCATCAGATGGGGGTAATTGTTGTTGGGGTTGGTCGAGGTAGACGGTGTGATGCTGTTGGGTGAAGTAGGCCAGCGGGTGGAGGCTAAGGGCTTCCTTGTTCAGCGCTGCTAGAGCCGTTCCCGTAAGAAACCTAGACAGTTGAACTACCCCATCCCGGTCCAGGGTTTGGCGAGACTCCTCTTGGAAGGCTTTGTTGTCGAGGGGGAAGCGATCGAGGTCAACAATTGCCTGGAGGCCCAAGGTGGGGCGGTACTGGCTCACTGTTTCTCATGAGGGTTGTTTGCATTGCCCGGGGTGGTGGTTGAGGTGAAGGCACGTCCGCCCAAATGTTTGGCGTAGAAATCGTGGATGAAATCGAACCGTTCCATTCGATGTTTGGGGGTTCCACTTCGCGAAAGTTCGTGGTTCTCGCCCGGGAAAATTACCATGGTGGCATCGACTCCGTTTCGCCGATAGGCGGCGAACAATTGTTGTCCCTGCTCCAGGGGGCAGCGCAAGTCCGAGTCAGAATGAATCACCAAAACCGGCGTGGTCACCTGGGAGGCGTAGCTCAGAGGTGATTGCCTGCGGAGTTCGGCATGGTCCTTCTCCACGGTTGTTCCGTTCAGCATCTGAGGGAAATAGCCTCCGATGTCAGAGGTGCCAGCGAAGCTTTCGATATTGCTGACGCAGCGCTCAATCAGCGCGGCCTGGAACCGGTCCGTGTGCGCAATTGTCCAGGCCGTCATCAATCCACCATAGCTCCCGCCGCCGATCCCGACCTTGGCCGAATCAACCTCATCGAGGGAGACCAGATGGTCACTAATGGCCATGATGTCATCAAAGTCGACTGTCCCGATCTTGCCGGTCAGAATCTCGGCCCACTCATCGCCATACCCATCGGATCCGCGGGGGTTGCCAGCAATCACGACATAACCAGCGGCGGCTGCCATCTGGAACTCATCAAAGAACCCCACAGAATAGGCTGCCGTCGGCCCACCGTGGATGTACACAAGCCCGGGCCAACCAGCCTTGGGTCGGCTGGTCTTGAGCGAAGCGGGTGGACGAAACACGAAAGCCTCGACGGTTGCTCCATCGGTTGAAGGTACTCCCACCACCTCAACGGGGGCCAGATCGAGTTCGGCCAACAGATCGTTGTTCAGGGTGAGGATGGGTTTCGCCTCACCTTCTTGATAGATCCACAGCTCTGCCGGCCTGGTCGCAGAACTGACCGCGGCGACAACTTGGCTTCCATCGTGGTTGACGTCAAAGTTCGAGACCACCTGGTTGCCGCTGGTGACACTGGTCGCTTCGCCGCTGTCTAGATCGATTCGGTCCACGGTGACCGTGCCGCCCCGAACGGCCAAGCAAAACAGCGCATCCTCGCTTGACCACCGTCCTCGTGAAGCCGCGCTGGGGTGATAGAAGCGAACCCCTTGGGCGCAAAGAGGTTCGGGATCAGAATTCCGTTGAAGTAGATCGTGTGACGTCCCCTCAACATGAAGCTGGACAACACGATCCAAGGCAAGCAGCTCTGTTACTCGCGGTGTGCTGGCATAGGCCAAGCCAGAACGAGTCCAGCCGGGGGACTGCCAGGACCGCCCCTCGGCTATGACCTTGGCTTGGGAACCATCGGTGGCGAAGAGGTGTACCTCGTTGTGAGCGTGCAGGTATGCGGCCTCGCCTCGGGTGGCGATAGCCAGAATTTGTGATCCATCGGGGGAGACTGCGATCTGGTTGTAGTGAAGATCGGTCGAGTCACCCTCTGGTGGTTCCAGCCTGCGTCGATCCCAGGGAGCGGCAGTGTCACCGTGGGCGGAATCCTTTGAAACAGCTCCATCCGCCACAACAGAGACGATCTCGATCGTGTTGAGCCGGTCAGTGATCCATCCGGTGCCCTCGTTGAGCCCGCCGACAATACGGACAAGTCGTGGACGCCGGGCCAGTTCCTCTTCGTCGACTCCAATGTCGGCAGCGCTGAGCTGGGGAGCGAGAACAACAAGACGTTCATCATCCAACCACTGAATATCGGCAACACCCTCCTTACCGAGACCCTGAACTTTGGAAAGCTCGCCCGATGATGGACGCAGGATCTGGACAGAGGCTGGTTCGTCGGGCGCGCGGCGAACAAAGGCTAGCCGTTCCCCAGATGGAGAGAACCTGAGGGTGGAGTCGTGATGCCCATAGCTCAGTTGCCTAGCGATCCCTTGGTCGTGAAGGTGGATCTGGGACTGATAGGAATCGGTCTCGATGTCGGGCTGAGAAATGGTGAAGGCTACGGCGATGCTGTCCGGTTGGAACGCCACCTCACCCACGGTTCGAAGGTGGAGAAGGTCGGTTGGTTGGATCGGCCGAGGCATCGATCAAACTTAGCCTCCAATAGTCTGTTGTTTCACACGAGGGGGAAGCACTCGATGATCTCTCGGAGCCAGGACCGGACGGGGTCGGCCCGTTCCGCCGGCGTTTTGCCGAGCCGGACCAGAACCAAGTCTCGGTCGGGAACAACCACGATGTATTGACCCTCATACCCATTGGCGGAGAACGCTCCCAGGTCGTCGTCGTGGATCCACCAGTGGGCCCCATACCAATAGGCCTCTTCCACAGCGGGATCGACTGGTGTACGAGCGTGATCGGTCCATCCGTGGGGAAGAAGCTGCTTGCCTTCCCAGATCCCATCTCGAAGATACAAGTACCCGAAGCGGAGAAAGTCTTGCGCGGTTGCATACAGGAAGGATGACCCAATAAAGGTGCCAGATTGGTCGAAGCGGGGGTCGGCGCTGGTCATGCCAAGCGGGCCGAAGAGGCGCTGGTCGAGAAAGCGACGCATACCTGCTTCGCCACCGTTAATGGCTTGTCCGCAAATGGCGCTCACGATATTGGTGGTGCCGCTGGAGTAGTTATGGACGGTCCCGGGCTTGTGAACAAGGGGTTTGGCCCGGGCGAAGGCGGCAACATCGTCTTTTCCTTGGCCAAAGAGCATCTCGATCACGTCCGAGACCTGGTCATTGAGGTAGTCCTCAACAAACTCCAACCCACTGCACATCTCAAGTAGGTGTTGCAACGTGATCTGGCTGCGAGCGTCCTCAGCCCAGTCGGGGAGCCCAGTTGGGGAATCAAGTTGGAGGGCGCCATCGGCGACCAGAAAGCCAACGATGGCGTGGACGAAACTCTTTCCCATCGACCAGGAGATTAGAGATTCTTGATCATCGGCGGTCTCGCCATAGTGCTCCGCCACGAGTTTGCCTTGATAGCTGATGGCCAAGCCGAAATTGAGACTGAGCTCGGCTGCGGATTGGGGGCCAAAGCCTTGGTCGATCAGTTCCTGCAGCCCGGCCGAGTTGGCAGCGGCCGGGGGAGCCCCAACGGGCCACGCTTTGGTCGGCCAGCTAATATCTTCGGGATGGAGTCGCAGGGGAGGTCTTCTGGTTGGTTGTTGCATTCACTGCGCCTAATTCTTGGTTCTTTGGGGCTAACCGGTGGTGGAAGTGACGGTGAAGGTGACCCTCCGGGCTAGGGGGTCGACCCCATCCAGTCGGACGGCGACTTCGCTGGCCAGGGCTAGGCCATTCTTGGGGACCGAAGCCACCACCGCCGGATCGGTGATCTGGATAACTGCCCGCTCTCGCTTTGCCTTAACGTCCACGACAAAGCCATGAAATGACTCTCCGACTCTTGACTCCAGCAGCATGGCCTCGGTGTAGTCGATCATGGCTCGTTCTAGGGCGGAATCTCGGGAACGAGCTTGACCCATGAGGGCAGGTAGATCCTCCAATGCCTCAAGGGTCCAGGCAGGGGGGCGTTTCCCGGCGTAGAGGGATAACAGGATCTCGTTACCAAATCGGTCGACCAAACGACGCAACGGTGCGGTTACATGGGCGTAGAGGGACGCGATCGCCCCATGGGTTGCGTTGTCCGGTGCTTCGCCATCGAAGGCCAGATAGCCGGCCCCTCGAAATGATCGAGCCGCCTTGACTAAGAACGCCGTCCGATAAGGAGTATCCGGTTTGATCCGCCGGACCGCCTCGGCGTAGTCCATACCCTTGGGCCATTCAATCCCCAGGGCCTTGGCCTGGCGGCGCAGGGTGGCGAGGTCTTGCTTGCGGGTTGAGGGCAGTGTTCGCAGAATGCCGACTCCGGCATCGTTCATGGTGGTTCCGGCCACGATCCCCGTCAGCAGAGAGATTTGAGCATTCCAGCCCTCAACCGGGAGTGATGTGTCGTACTCCAATCCATAGCTGCCGTCCCGATCGACAACCTCTTGGCTGGGAAGGTTGAGACTGATTCCGCCTCGTTCGATCTCTTGTTGTTGTCGGAGTAGCCCGACTTCTTTGAGCAACAACATGGTTGGGTCAGACCCGGCGTCGATACGTCGCTGAGCCTCAACATAGGAGATGGCCTCCCGAACATTCACCGATGCCCGCTGGAGTCGAGCATTGGTTGGTAGACCCGTGGCATCGAGATCGATGGTCCACAAGAGGGCTGGCTTGTCAGCGCCGGGCAGCAGACTGGCCCGGTCCTCACTGATCACGGGTGGATGTAGCGGGGTACGGAGGTCGGGGCTGTAGAGGGTGTTTCCTCGGTTTCGAGCCTCTATATCGATGGGACCGCCAGGGCTGACAAAGGCACCGACATCAGCGATGGCGTAGAAAACTCGGTAGCCATCACCCAGGCGTTCGGCAAAGAAGGCTTGGTCCAGATCGGTTGCCCCGGGCGGGTCGACGGCAATGAACCCAAGGGCGCGGGCATCCAGCCGCTCTAGGTCGGGGCTGGTGGCTGACTCAGCGGCGGCGAGGACTTCTGGCGGGAACTCCGTCGGCACGCGAAGTTCTTCACGTATCTGGGCGAATCCTCGTTCGAAGGCCTTTGGGGCACGGAGCATGATGCGGGGCACGATCAACGAAGGTAGTCCACTATTCACGGGGAGTCCCAGCATCGGATTAGCGCTAGGTTGTTGCCTGCGGTTTGAAGCAACGAGTCGAGAAGTTCACATCCCGAGAGGCTCACGCTTGGCCACCGACCTTTCATCAATCATTGGGGACGAAACACCATGCCGAGCCTGCAGGAGTACCGACAGCTTTTTGATCTCGGAGCCAAAACTGCCCTGGTCATCGGTGCGGCGTCCGGCATTGGCGAAGCCTCTGCTCGAGCTCTGGCCGCCCACGGGGCCAATGTGGTCTGTGCCGACCTGAACGGTGAGTTGGCAGCAGGTGTTGCTCGGGGCATTGCCGAGGAGGGAGGCCACGCCAGCGCAGCCGTGGTTGATATCACCAACTCTGACTCGGTGTCCGCAGTGGTGGCCGAAGCGGGCAACCCCGAGATCCTTGTTTGTACCCCCTCAATCAACGTGCGCAAGCCCCTCCTTGACATGACCGACGAAGAGTTCGCCCGGGTGGTCGACCTCAACCTTGGGGGCACGCTCAAAGCAATGAAGGCCGCGGGGCGAGTCATGGCCGAGGCGGGCAAGGGCTCCATCATCGTGATGAGTTCGGTCCGCTCCCAGGTGGTCGAGCCCGGCCAAGGGGTTTATGCCGCCACCAAGGCAGGGACACTCGCTCTGGTCAAGACTTTGGCCGCCGAACTTGGCCCCCAGGGAGTACGAGTGAACGCCGTGGGACCCGGTGTGGTCGAAACACCATTGACGGCCCAAATCAAGGACAACCCAGAGTGGTATCAGGCTTATGCCGACATCAGTGCCCTCGGCCGGTGGTCGGTACCTTCAGAACAAACGGGAGCGGTTGTGTATTTGGCGTCCGATGCGGCATCGTTTGTCACTGGCACCATATTGTTTGTTGATGGTGGATGGCTGGCCGTTGATGGCCGCTTCACTCCACCACTCTGAGCCACTCCGACCTGCTGGGAACCAGCCCGAGAACGAGACCCGAATCAACCAGACAACACAAAAAGCAGAAGGAGATTCGGAATGCTGGATAGTCAGGGGCTTGAGGTCAGCACCGATTCGGCCCAAACCATCGCCACTATTGACCGTTTCGGCGAGGCGTTCCTGGGCTACACCCAAGATGCCCCCGCGATTCTTGAGGGGATTGAGGCCGACCCGGACTCGGTGTTGGCCCGAACCCTGGGTGCTGCACTGTTCTTGTTCGGCGAAGCTCGTCAAGGCCGGGCTGAGGCTCGGGCCCATCTTGACGCCGCGGCGGCTGGATCCCGTCGGGCCAACGAGAGGGAACGTCGCTTACTTGATGCCGTCGAAGCCTGGTTTGTTGGCGACTATGAAACTTCGGTCACAGCCCATGAGGACATCGCTGCTCGCTGGCCCACGGACTTAGTCTCGGCCAAGTTGGGTCAGTATCACGCCTTTAACCGGGGCGACTCCCAACGCATGGCGCGCCTGGCGTTGTCGGTGCTAGCGGCTAACAACGAGCGGGCCTACGCCCATGGCATGGCGGCCTTCGGTTTTGAGCAAACCCATGAGCTGGTTCGAGCAGAAGCCGAGGGCCGTTTGGCTTCGCAGATGAGCGACCACGAGCCCTGGGCCAATCACGCGGTGGCTCATTGTTTGGATGCCGGAGGCCGGTTGGACGAGGCCGTTGAATGGATGCATGGCCTGGCTCCAACCTGGGAGGGCTGCAACTCCTTCATGTACACCCACAACTGGTGGCACACCGCCCTGTTTCACCTTGACCGGGACGAAACCGCAGTCGGGCTGGCCATCTATGACGAGCATCTTTGGCCAATTGTGCCGGAGTATTCCCAGGATCAGATCGGTGCAATCTCGATGCTGGCTCGTTTGGAGATGCGCGGGGTTGATGTTGGAGACCGGTGGCAGGCGGTTGCCCCCTACCTGGAGGTGCGGGTCGATGACCAGGTCGAACCATTCCTGGATCTGCACTATCTCTACGGATTAGCTCGGTCGGGACAGGATGTACTGGCCGATCGGCTGCTGGGCAATATCGAGACTCACGCCCGCTCGGCCACCGGTTTTGTTCGGGTCGATTGGGCCGAGGTTGCACTTCCGGCAGCCAAGGCAATGGTGGCCCATGCTCGTGGCCAATGGGACGTGGCCGCCGCTGGCCTTGCTCCGGTCCTACCCGAGATTTATCGTATTGGTGGCAGCCACGCTCAGCGAGACCTGTTTGAGTTGTTGTGGTTGGATGCGATGTATAGGGCGCAAGAGTATTCATCGGCCTCCGCCCTGCTAGAGGATCGGATCCGAGTGCGTACTTCGATTCCCTGGCACCACCAAATGTTGGCCGATTGCTTAGCTAAGCAGGGAGAGACAGGCCGAGCCGAGGTCACGCTTGTCGCGGCCCGGGACCGAGCCGCCGCCTTGACTCCCTGGGCCGCCGAAGGAGGCTCTTAATCGTGTCGTTGGGTATTGAAGGTGTTCGAGTCGGCCTGTCAACCGATGAGGAAAATCACACGGGCTGCACAGTGGTTCTTCCGCCGGAGGGCTCTGTTGGCGGACTTGCCATCCGTGGTGGTGCGCCAGGGACTCGGGAGGTTGGAGTGTTGTCGGTTGGTTCGGCCAACACCGCCATCCACGCTGTTGCCCTTTGTGGCTCCTCCCTTTTTGGGTTACGGGCGGCCGGCGGGGTGGCCGATTGGTGTGCGGCCAACGAGGTCGGCCTTGTTCTACCCGGTGGCCGCTTCCCCATCGTGGGCGGAGCAGTGGTTATGGATGTGCATTCTCCCGAGGAGCGTCGCATCGACGACAAGGACGGTTGGGCGGCGTGTGAGGCGGCGACTGAGCACGACCCGGCCCAGGGTTCGGTCGGGGCAGGCACTGGTTGCACCGTTGGAAAGGAAGGCGGCCGGGACTGGGGAAGTAAGGGAGGTCAGGGTTGGGCCGTTGTTCGCGGTGGTGGCATTACCGTCGGCGCCTTGATGATTGTGAACGCCTTTGGCAGCGTGGTTCGTGATGGCCAGATTGTGGCTGGGTCACGAGCTCCTGCGGGCTACCCGCGCTACCCGACAACACCAGCGGCGGGGCTGTTCGACCGAACTGGAAAGGTGGTCGGAGCGGCCGAATGGGGTTCTCTCAGCGACAGTGCGAGCGCGGGTGGCGAGAATGGACCTACCAGCAACACGGTGATTGGGGTTGTGGTCACCGACGCCACCTTGACCAAGGCCGCTGCTTGTCGAGTGGCCGACTTGGCCCATTCTGGAATTGCCAGGTCGGTCAGCCCCGCCCACACCAACCTTGATGGTGATGCCATGTTTGCCATCGGCACGGGAGTGGTCGAGGCCTCGACCGACTTGATCGCTGACCTGGCCGCCCAGGCGGTCAGCGCGGCCATCTACTCGGGGGTCGCTCATGCCACCGGCATGCCTGGCTGGCCCGCCGACGAGCGAGCGGCCGCAACTAGATCGGTTGGCTGAACGCTCGGTACTAACTGAGCAACCCTGTTGGTTGTCAGCAGGCCAACTATTCACAAATGAAATTGATTTCAGACCTCAGGACAAGCTGATAGTTGGTGATGTAGTCCAAGTCGTCGATGACATAGTCAATACTGCCATCAGCCCGGAGACGGGCGAATCCCAACACATCCACCCCGTCCTTACTTGTCCTGAATAAGTCTCCTCGAAACGTCGTGGGTGCCGCAGCCTGGTAGTACATCATCTCCGACGCCGTTCCTGGGACTGTTAGCGATTGAGGGCCACAGAATGCGAGGTCCTGGAAGTCGAGTCGGTACCAGACACCAATCACTGGGTCAGATGGCCATGTTTCTTCCTTGGTGAACTCCGGCAACTCCGCATCACCTGATGTCTCCTCAGTCTCGGGCTCGGGACCGGGTTCAGAGTCGACTATTGAGGACGGAGTCTCAACAACACTGGAATCGACCGGGTCAAGGGGAGTTTCTGGACCACAACCCACCAGCATCAATGCCAGGGCCAGGCCAGCCACAGAAAGAGCCAATTTTGGTTGTTTGATCATGATCCGCCTACTTTCAGTAGAAGCATCGCTGCAGAGGCTGAGACGAAGCCAAAGCCCATCTAGTTCCCCGTAGGGAGATCAACCCGAGATTCAGATTGTTCACCGAGTTCGGATCTGTTCCGGGAACCCCGAGGGATCGTTCATAGGGGAAGCTCCTATGAACGATCAAGGCCGTTTTCGAGGAGTTCGAAGTTTATCTGCTGCGTATGCGGACTCGTGAGGGGATGGCTGTTGCCCGGGCCAAAGGAAAGCTCAAAGGTCGCCAGCCGAAACTATCGAGCAACCAGCAGAAGGAACTGGTCCGGATGCATGATGCGGGTGGTCATAGCATCACTGATCTCGCGGAGGTATTGGCGATCTCCCGACCGACCGTGTATCGGACCTTGAATCGGGCCCGTGCGGCGACGGAGTTGTAGTTTGCTTTTCCTCTGACGACGCGTTCGGTACCAGCAGGCTTATTCGCAGGGAGAAAGCTCGACGTCCTCGATAGCAACGAGTTGGTAGTTGGTGATGTCATCCGCCCCATTGTGGGAGTAGTCGACGCTGCCGTCATCTCGAAGCCGGGCGAATCCAAGCAGCACCTGACCGTCCTCACTTGTCTTGAAAAGGTCTCCGCGAAATGTCGTGGGTGCCGCAGCTTGGTAGTACGTCATCTCCTCTGGTGTTCCTGGGACCACAAGTTCATCCGGCCCACAGAATGAGTAGTAACCGAAGTCGAGTCGGTACCAGACACCAATCACTGGGTCAGATGGCCATGTTTCTTCCTTGGTGAACTCCGGCAACTCCGCATCACCTGATGTCTCCTCAGTCTCGGGCTCGGGACCGGGTTCAGAGTCGACTA
>JAJRXF010000078.1 GCA_024276425.1 Actinomycetes bacterium
ACTCTGGGTCGTCTGGGTCACCTTCGGTTCTGTTGTCTGGGTCACCTTCGGTTCTGTTGTCTGGGTCGCGGTGGAATGAGAAGGATTGGCATTTGAACCTTGCTCCTTTGAATCTCCATAGCGGTAGGCCAAAACAATAGTGGCCAGAACTGCGAGGCCACTCACCGACAGAGCAACAGCCATGCTCGTGCCCGCATTCATGCTCAACAGCCCGTTAATGACCGCGGACAAACCTCCCCAAAGGAACATCGCACCAAAGGCAAGTTGTGCCCTTGCAGGGTGACGCCGGATCAGTTGTTCAGCCATGTCGAACCTCTACTTCACCAAAGGTAGTTTGGGCATCGATGGTCAGGGTTGGTTTCGACCCTGCGGTCTCAATCGGTTGGTCAGCCACTTCGTTGCTGAGATGGGCGAGGTGGATGTCGCGGATCGAGTTGCCCGTCCCGGATCGCTGGTCCCCAAAGAGAATGACAGAACCAAACTTGGACCGAGCGGTGATATCGACGGTCACGTTTTGGGGCACTATTACCACCATCGACCCGGCGCCAACCTTGAGATGAAGCGTTGTGTCCTCATCGAGTTCAAGTGCGGACAGATCCATTACTAGTTCCCCGGCCCCGAGGCTATAGCTTGGCGCAAGCCCTGCTGGGGACTCCACGCTGTAGGAACGTTCACCAATTCCTCCCCGAAACCCAATGTCCGCCAGCGGAGCGACCGCAATTCCAGCGGCAGCGATGAGGCCGACAGGGAGGAGACCCCAAGCTCTTCCTCGCACCGAACCGACCATGAACCCGATTCCCGAGATAGCGAGAACCAAACCGTATAGGGGGGCAGAACCAATCTGGTTATCGGCCAACTGGGTGGCCAACACAACCAAGCCGACGGCCACCGCAGCTGCAGCCAAGGCCATCGAGGTGATTGGTGGATTTGCCTTGCGCGGCCCGGGGGTCCTAGTGGGTGGGCTAGGAGGATAGGGCTGAAAGGAGGAGGGTGGTGGAGGGACGCGGTCACCCGCACCCGGAGGGGAATCGTAGAGAAAGGCAGTGGTTGTCTGGAGGGAGCCACCGGTAGCAGTCTGCGGTGTGGCCCAGGTTTGGGTCGGCCGAACACGGTCACCAACATTTGCACCAGCCCGAGCGAACTCATCGGGCCGCTGACCCAAGAGATAGACGCCAATACCGAGGAGAATGAGCCAGAAGAGCTGTGAACCGCCCAAACTAGAACCGAAGCCAAGGCCAGCGAGGGCTCCGCCAAAGGCCGCAACCAGAAGGACGGTGCCGACCACAATGTTGAGATAGCCAGGTTCGCGGCCGTCTTGATCCGAGCCGCTTTCAGGAACCAGAACCCAGGCTGCCAAGTAGACCAAAATTCCGGAACCGCCAAAGAACGCGAAGGCGACGAAGGCAGCCTGGACCAGGAACGGGTCAATCGAGAAGTATCTGGCGAGACCGGTAGCGACTCCACCAATTGGTCCAGTCGGATCTCGGTAAAACTTGCGCACACTCGGACCGGGAGGTGGGGGTGGCGGCGGGGACGGAGGATCAGTGGGTTGAGTATCGCGGGATTGGTCGGGCCGCCTTCGTCGGGGGTCTTGGGGGGGTTCGTTGTTCGTCATGGTGAAAGTCTGGATCGAGTCTTTGTCGGGGGCGATCAGTGATACCCATGATTGTGACCTGAACCAGGTAATGGCGCACTCAGGGATGTCCCTGATTTTCGTCTCTGCGAAAAAGTGAGAGACTTTCGGGTGACATGGCTGGCAGATCCAAAGCATCATCCTCGGAAACGAGCGAATCCGAGCCCGGAAGACAGCCCGATGCAGACGGCGTCAGCTTCGAGCACCCATTGTGGCAGGTCCCCACCATTGACACCCAACGTCGTTTGCTCAGTGGTGTTTCTGGCGCGGTCGCCACCGAACTCGGTGTAGACATCTTCCTTGTTCGCTTAGCCTGGATTGTTCTTTTCGCCACCGGTGGCTGGGGCGCTTTGATTTATGTCGCCCTTTGGGGTCTGCTGTCCTGGACGGACTACACCAATCGGTCTTCGCAGAATCCATTCCTAGCCAAGGGGCGGACAACTAGCCGCCGACTGGTTGGGTTCGCCCTGGTCGTCATTGGATTGGCTGGAATCTTCTCCGGACTTGTCGGCCTAGACCAAGCGATCTTGTGGCCTGCGGCCCTCATGACCGTTGGCCTGCTGTTGTCTTGGCGACGATTCGATCCACGAGTGGCCAATCGATCCCTGGGGGCACATCCAATGGCCCAAGCAATCGGGGGCCTTGTCATTGCCACCGTTGGCGCAGCGCTCCTGGTTTTTTCTTCGGTCGGGGTCAACACGGCGGCGGCGGTTCTGTACTTCATAATCTTTGTGCTAGCGGTGGTTGTCCTGGCCACTTCGCCATGGTGGTGGCGTTTCCTACAGAATCTGGACAGGGAACGCCAAGCGAAAGCAGCCTCGGATGAACGGGCCGTCGTGGCCGCTCACCTTCACGATTCGGTCTTGCAGACTCTGTCCCTCATCCAACGAAACTCCGATGATCCAAGGGTCATGCTCAACCTGGCTCGTCGTCAGGAACGGGAGCTACGCAACTGGCTCGACCCGGACCGAGCATCCCGATTGGGGGGAAGTGTTCGTGGCCACCTTGACGCCATGGCGAGCGAAATCGAGGAACTTTACGGCACCCCGGTCGAGGTTGTGGTCGTTGGCGATGTGTTGGTCGAGGATGCCATCGGGCAGACCCTGGCTGCAGCCCGCGAAGCAGTGGTCAATGCAGCGAAACACTCCGGAGCCGACCAGGTCGACGTATACGTAGAGATCAGCGAAACCAGGGTGGAAATGTTTGTTCGTGACCGTGGCATCGGATTCGATCCCAAGTCGATTCAATCAGACCGGCGAGGTATTCGTGACTCGATCAACGCCAGGATGGCCAGGGTCGGAGGAACCGCACTCATCTCGTCATCTGCCGGTGGTGGAACCGAAGTCGAGCTATCTCTGCCCCTGACGAACGCGACAACACCGCGGGCAGAACCAACCGCGGGGCCACTGCCGCCTAAAGGAGAGTCCTCAGCGTGAGTTTCCAGCCAAGCGTTGTACTCGTTGACGATCACGATCTTGTGCGAGCGGGGGTGCGGGCCGAACTGGGTGACGCGGTGCGGGTGATTGGTGAGGCCGCAGATGTGGCGGAGGCAGTCGATGCCATTGTTGACCGGACCCCCGACGTCGTCTTGCTCGACGTACATTTGCCCTCTGGCACTGGGGGCGATGTGATAAACGCCATCAACGCCAGGGGAATCGAGACCAAGTTCCTGGCCCTGTCCGTATCGGACGCACCCGACGATGTCATCTCGGTCATCCGCGCCGGTGCTCGCGGTTATGTCACCAAGTCAATCAAAGGCGAAGAACTGATCGCAGCCATCATTCGCGTGGCTGAGGGCGATGCGGTTTTCTCGCCGCGCCTGGCGGGATTCGTTATCGATGCCTTCTCGGCCAACATCCCCGAACCAACCGACCCCGAACTCGATCTCCTATCTCCCCGTGAGCAAGAAGTAATGAGACTCCTGGCCCGTGGCTATGCCTACAAGGAGATCGCAAGGCGACTAACCATCTCGATCAAGACGGTCGAGACTCATGCCTCCAATGTGTTGCGGAAGTTGCAACTCTCAAGCCGCCACGAGCTTTCGAACTGGGCGGCCCGTCGGCGGATCGTCTAACTGGGCGAAACTAACTGAGATACCCCTGACTGGGTCCAGGGTCGGCTCCGGGGTACCCCCCATTACTGAAATCGAACGACCAACTGGGTCAGGGCGGTCAAGGGATCGAGGTGGAGAATGTCAAAGCCGAACTTCTCGACGCGGCCCAAGCAGAGGGAGCAGAAACCACAGAACTGTTCGGAACAGTTGGCGGATTCAGCGTTCTGGCTGGAATCTTGTTGGTCATCAACCTCTTCGTCATGCTGGCTAACGAACGAAAGGCCGAACTGGGGACGATGCGAGCA
>JAJRXF010000079.1 GCA_024276425.1 Actinomycetes bacterium
CACCGATCACTACGGTCCTTGGAACGCTATGTGAACCCCTCCCCTACCGCGATCAAGAACATGACCGACCGACACGACCCAAACAGGCGGAAGTGACCGGATCCAATAGGGTGGCGGCCGCCATGGAATGGTTCAGCAAGTGAGCAGACCCAGAGAGACCCTCGCCGACGGTGAAGAAATCGTTGGTGACCTGATCGCCGTTATGGATGAGACCACACCCCACCTCGGGGCCGGTGTCTACTACGTCCTCACCACCGCAGTCACAATGGCCCCAGGAGAACTCACCGCAGCTATCCATGGATTGTTCTCTGATACTCCGGGTCGCACCAGACCTTTTCATTGGATCACCGAAGGGGTCACCGCCAAGCAACGAATGATCGACATCATCATCGATAGTGGTGTGGTGGCAATCAGTCGCCACCAGTCAGTCGGGCGAAAGAGTCAGAACCAAGCCCGGGAGATATTGATCAAGGCGATTGCTGATGATCTGGCTCGTGAGAAGATCGACCACCTAGTGATTGAGTCCGGGGACCGTTCCACCAATGCACGAGACAAAGCAGCCCTGCTGGATCACTTCCGAGCAGATGGAGGGGTCCCCTTCACCTATGACTGGCGCTCCAAGAAAGAACCACTGCTGTGGATCGCTGATGCCATCAACGGAGCGATACACGCTCACCTCACCGGTGGTGATCAGACATGGTTCGAACAACTCCAAGCCGGGGACGTACTCGGTCGGGGCCCGGTGTACACGAACTAAAAATGCGGAAGTCCCGGCTCCTGTCCTAGCCGAACACCTTTCGGTGTTCCTCGGACTGGCACTCCGGGACTTGCGTCTTCGCCACAGAACAGTACTGAGGCACTCCCCTAGTATCGGCCAAGTTGGACAAAACTTCAACCAGAGCGATGTCTGGCACTTGTCCGGAGCCGCTCAATAGGGTTCGGGGGTTGAGGAACATCTGCGCGGGAAGTCCCGCTAAGGACCGACTACTCATCGATCTCCGGACTCGGAGAAGCGACTCGATCCCGCTCAACAGTGTTGAAGCGGGGTGTCATGAACGATCGTTTGCTTTACACCGCCGTTGGTGAGCCAATTCCCCAGGTCGATCATGTAACGCATGCCGTGTCCTCGCCTTTGTAACGCTCACCCCCGATTGTGTCACAACCAGTAGCCCGTTGGCCTTTGACCCTCTGCATCATCGGTCCTGGCCCGGTCCGGAAAAGTCTTATCGGGACTTTCCGGCCACTTGTTCCTCAACCCCCGGTTCTGGAAGGCGCTTCTGGCGGTCTGGCTTGCTCTTTCAGATCCTGGTCGCGAAGTCGGTCATAACGTTTCATATGACGCACACCCAAAGATTTCTTGAGATTGTTTGTAACAAAACCGGTCTGAGTGGCAAGTACATGGTGGAAGCATCGTTGGCTGATCTTTACTTGGGGGAGGACAAGATGAAGGTTGTTCTCCGTCGTCGGCCAGGGTGACCAGTCGGCCATCACGACAGCTATACCCAACCAAGAAGCCCCCACCACTCCCCTCCCTCCTTTCACTGCGTGACGTGCATTGTCACAGTGTGACAGTGCAACACAGACTCATTGGAACAGTGTTACTCTGTCGCAATGGCAGTAACTCTTGCAGTAGTGAACTTGAAGGGTGGAACCGGCAAAACAACGACAGCAATCGGTCTAGCCGAATGTGCTGTCGAGGCCTACAACGAACCAGTACGAGTCTTGGACCTTGACCCCCAAGGGTCCGCAAGCGCATGGAGCCAGGCTGCTGAGGCCGTAGGTGAGCCGTTAAGGGCAGATGTCCTGCCTCTCATTGAACGAACCGCAGCGAAACTTCGGCGCGAAACGCTGGGAGCATGCGAAGGGTTTCCCTTGGTCATTCTTGACACTCCACCCGGAGATCCAAATGTCATTGATGTTGCCTTTGACCTCGCCGACCTGGCAATCATTTGTTCTGGAGCCACAGCGCTCGACGTGCCACGTGCCATCGATGCTCTGTCAGCAGCAGAGGAAATGGGGTGCCCCACCGTTGTGCTCCTCACCCAAACCAGGTCGGGAACTCTCGCCGTCAATGAGGCCCGCTCTGTGCTTTTAGATCTCGGTGCTGCAGTCCTTCAAGTCACCGTCCCACTCCGCCAGTCCATAGCGGTATCCGCCAACTTGCGGCCATTGGCGAGTGATGGATTGATGAAGGCCTATGGCCCGGTGCTGGGGGCAGTCCTTAACTTCGTCGACGGCAGCACCGATGCCACAGAAAGGAACTAGACCCATGGCCAGAAGTGGACTGGGAAACATTAATCCCAAACCAAGACCAGCATCTAAGCGAACCGAACCAAAGGTGGATCGGGGGAGACATGGCCGAAACCAGCCAGTGGCGAGGGACAAGCGAGTCGGAGTCAGCGTCAGTGCTGAGGAACTCCAGCAGCTTCGAGTGTGGGCAGCTGAGAAGGGTGTCTCAATGGCCGAGTTGCTCCGACAGGCAGCGTGGGAGACCCTTGGTAGTGAAGAGTCTCGATCCAAGTTTCTCTAATCACAGTGTCACAGTGTCACGTTGTGACAGTGTAGCACTGTCGCATAACTACACACTTGTAGTGAGTATCCACCTTTTACCTCTCGGTTCGCGCGACTGTTTTACACATGGCTCAGAAACCCCTGGATGAAAACGGACCAAGCAAGTTCATTGGCTTCCGACTGATCGAAGATATGGCGGACTCGGTTGATGAACTGGCTTCAGTGATGTCTGTAACCCGGTCTGTGCTCATCCGTGATGCCATCAGCGAGTACCTCGCTGCTCATCAGGGGGTGGCTGCCTAGACCTCTCGTGGCTCCTTGGAGCCCCCGAAAAATGAAAAGACCGCCCTCACCAGGACGGCCTCAACGTGTTTAAGAAGTACTGACAGGCTAGCGGTGGGGGAGGACTCTGACAAGCACTCTCTAAAAGAGTTTTGCTTCGACGCGTCTCCAATCCCTTGAAACAGCTGTGGGGCAGCGGTCAAAACACAGTTCAGAAAATGTGAGGCATCCTCGTGGAAGCCACAATAATCACCCCGAAACAACCGTTAAGACTCCCTGAACGAACCAACAAATGGCGTCGCAGCTACCTGGCTGCGGTCGATGCTGGGTTACAAACCCCGACCTTTGTTGACACCGCTAGGGCGTGTGAAGTCAGTCCAGCCTTACTCGCAGCCCATCTTCGTTTGTTGGTCAATAAGTGGTCCAATTCCAGAGGTCGGTCGGTGTTTCCGAAGCGGGCGACGATTGCGGGGTTGTTGGGGTGCAGTGTCCGCCAGGTCGCACGTCTGCGTAAAGCCGGGACCATGCTGGGTTTTGAGACTCAGACTCCGCGTTATTTTGTTCGTGACGGGACGCTGATTAGCCGGACGTCGAACTCTGTGGCTTTGCATATCCCGGTGGGGTTTCAGGCACCGCCGAAGTCACCCAAGCGTGAGCCGAGGGCTGTTGCAGCGGATTTGGTGACGACCAGGTATTTGGAGACGGGGGAGTTACCAGCCCGCCCAATACCAACCACACCAACCCCAGCAGCAGACACCGACACCAACACCGGGGATGCAGCCCAGGTGCTACCAACCCCACCAAGAGCCACCAACGTCGCCAAGCGTGCCTTACGTACTGCTAGAGCCGCTCTGGTCAAGACACCCCCTTAGAGGCCTCGTGTAGGGCTGCAAAAGCCGTCTATGGCGTGTGCCACCCCAGTCCTTGGCACCAACAACCACATATCCCAGGAAATGGCTTTGTCGCGTCCAGAACCCCACCGTCACCGATTTCCACAGGCCCATACACCCACCAGATCAACGGCGTCCTCCACATAACGAGGACGGACCCGTCCTGGTTTTCCTTCGGAGAACCTTTGACTAAACCTCTTGGTAGTCACAAACGGTTTGTGAATCCCCCAAATCCCAGTTGCTTGTCCATCTCACGCCTCGCGTCACAACAAGTTCTAAGGACTCTTGAGATCCTGCTCCAAGACCATCGATCGATCCAGGGCTTGAGAGTAGGAATTGATTGAAGGGAGCCGGCTGCGCCGGCCGCTACCAACCAGAAGCTCGTTGCCCACCATGCCTGGTGAAGAATCCATGGGGGAGCGGCCCCAGAGTGAAGGGCCAACGCCATCAGCTGCGCCAGCCCCAGGCGGCCAGCATCCATGACTTGCTCTCAGCGACAACCCAGCCCACCGCCGACGGACTTCCTGAACCCATTCTTTGATCCAAGGACCATGGCAAGCCACGAACCATCCCAGTGATCCCCGAGTGTCAGGCGAATCACTGAACCCCGTTCGATGCAGATCCAGCCATTCCAAGAGCCAGCTGCAGTCCACGCACAGTCGCACTCCAATAATCCACAGGCCAGCAGCCACCTGCTCTAACACCACCCCCTCGCCGAATACCCAGAACCTGACTAGCCAGCAACGCACACTCCCGAAAAACCAACGCACACTCAACGCATCCCCACACCCTGCCCCCAAAAAACGAAACGATGAACAGACACTTGCACCCTAGTAGGGTGCGTTGCTACAGTCTGTGGTGTGCAGCCTCTCTCAGGCCTTTGGCGGGCATCCAAGAAGCCAGCCGTCGGTGGGGGTGGTTAGGGGTGTTCACGATTGGTGGAATGACCGCTGGCCACGCCGACTATTTCGTGCGTGAAGTGGCTTCTGGGCGTGAGGATTACTACGCCGGTAGGGGTGAATCACCCGGTCAGTGGACCGGACAGGGTGCCGCTGAAGCGGGTATTTCGGGGCGGGTTTTGGATGGCCAGCTGGAAGCCATTTTCAACCAAGCACACCCCGTCACCGGTGAACAATTGGGTGCTGGTTACAAGGTTGCAGGGACCTATGTCGACCGGTTTGGTAACACTCAGATCAAGCACAAGAGGGCTGGGTTTGATGCCACGTTTTCGGTTCCGAAGTCGGTGTCAGAAATTTATGCCCACGCCGGGCCCGAGATTCAGGCGCAGGTGTCGGCGGCTATTGATGTCGCCGTCAATGCCGGTATTAGTCATTTGGAGGAACACGCGGCGTTTAGTCGTACGGGGAAAGGCGGTGTCAACCAGGTCGATACCGAAGGCCTGGTGGTAGCTCGGTTTGATCATCGGACCAGTCGGGCCGGTGACCCCCAGTTGCATGCTCACCTGTTGATTTCGAATCGGGTGAAATGTTCGGATGGGCAGTGGCGGGCCCTGGACGCCCGGGAACTTTATGGTGAGTTGAAGACAGCGGGGATGCGAGCCCAAGCGGTCCTGCGAGCCGAGTTGACTGATCGTCTTGGGGTGAACTGGCTACCGGTCACCAAACACGGCCAGGCCGAGATTGTGGGGGTACCTACAGGTTTGATGGAGTTGCATTCCAAACGCACCCTGGCCGTCGAAACCGCGGCAGCCACATTGATTGACAAGGCTGAACAGGCTCTGGGTCGGGAACTAACGCCTGGGGAGCGGGGGGAGAAATTCGATCAAGCCGCCGTGCAGACCCGGGCAGTCAAGGCGAAGGATTTGCACGCGGTTGA
>JAJRXF010000080.1 GCA_024276425.1 Actinomycetes bacterium
CTGAAACCCCCGAAACAACACTCATTGCCGCGTTTGCGACCCTTGAACGGGTCGCAAACGCGACACTCAACCCTGAGGTAGGCGCCGCCCATCACCCGCCGCTCTGGCGTCGTCAAGCACCCACCAACCCTGAGGCAGCCGCCGCACATCATTGATCCGCCGCTCTGGTGTCGTCAAGCTTCCTGGGTAGGCTCGTGCTTGTCTTGGCCGGGCAGTACGAGGCCAGACTCATAGGCGGCGACAACTACCTGAACCCGATCACGGAGTCCAAGCTTTGTCAGGACTCGGCCTACGTGAGTTTTAACAGTAGTTTCACTGACGAAGAGCGCCTGGCCGATTTCGGCATTGGAGCGGCCCTTAGCAAGCTCGATGAGGACGTCCATCTCTCGCTGTGTCAGCTCGTCGATTCCGGGGATTGGCGGTGGAGTATCGTTGGAGGTTGTCCGTTGTTGGAACTTCTGGATGAGTCGTCGGGTGACGCTTGGAGCGAGAAGAGCCTGACCCTCGGCCACGACCCGGATGGCATGGATGAGATCATCAGCAGGGGTGTCTTTGAGAAGGAAGCCGCTAGCTCCGGACTGGAGAGCAGCAAAGACATATTCGTCCAGATCGAACGTGGTGAGAATGATGACCCGGGGCCCTGATGCCGCGGTATCGGAGTTGGCCAAAGCAGCGGTGGCTTCGACCCCATTCATGATGGGCATTCGGATATCCATCAACACCACGTCGACAGCAGCGGTTGGAATCCGATCAATTGCATCTCGGCCGTCCCTAGCTTCAAGAACGACTTTGATTCCCGGCTCGGTTTCGAGAATCATCCGGAAACCGGTACGGACCAACTCCTGATCATCGACGAGGGCCACACGGATTGGTTGGCCCTGGAGCGGTGCTGGGACAACCCCGACTCGGTCGGT
The DNA here is from genome assembly GCA_024276425.1 of Actinomycetes bacterium. GTDB lineage: Bacteria > Actinomycetota > Acidimicrobiia > Acidimicrobiales > SZUA-35 > JAJRQY01. Next base: position 915 of record JAJRXF010000080.1, read on the forward strand.
CACTGGCAAACTTCCTGTCCACTGGTGGAGGGAGATGGTGTGGCCCCAACGAGCGGAAGGCGAACGAAAACCCGGAATCCACCACCTACCTTCGGTCCAGACTTGAAGGATCCACCCAGCAGTTCGGTGCGTTCACGCATCCCGATGAGGCCGTGGCCGTCGCTGTCGGCAGCGGCCGCACCGCGACCATCATCCTCGATCAAGATGGACAGGCTGTCTTGATCGAAGGTGCCAACCACACTGGCCTTAACGGCGGGGCCGCCGTGCTTTCGGACGTTGGTTAGCGCTTCCTGCACGATTCGGTAGGTGGCCGCCCCCACGGCGGTTGGCAGTGGCCGTGGCGTGCCGACAGTTTCGAACGTAACGTCAAGTCCGGACTGGGATGCTTGAGCCACTAACTCAGTAATGGCCATGGACCCTGGCGATGGGCGCCACTGGGCACTATCGTCAATGCCACGCAGGACTCCGAGGATCTGGCGCATCTCGTCCAAAGACTGTCGGGCTGCACCATCAATGTCTTCGACGATTTTACTTACCTTGTCGTGAGCTTCCGCCCGATCGGACTCGGTCGACTTCGAGAGGATCCGGTTCGCTGCCCCGGCTTGCACGACAATCACCGAGAGGCCATGAGCCACAACATCATGCAACTCCCGCGAGACTCGACGACGCTCGTCTTGAATTATTGCCTGCTTGTCAGCCAAGCGTCGTTCCTGCGCGTCGGCCAGTTTGCGATCTGATGCGGCCAGGAGTGCCCTGTTGGAGGTGAGGTTGAGGGCAACCAGGATGGGGATCGATACTGTCCAGGCCACCAGGGGAAGAATATAGAACGGCGCCTGGCCACTGCTCACGCCTAGTACAGAGAAGGCCAAGAGAATACCGGCTGAGAGATAGGCTGCCCGCGCCCCTAGTTCCTTGGGTCCGTAGACGATGGAACTGTAGAGAACAAACATGCCAGCGAGGCCGGTGACTGGTAGATCCAATGCCCACATCGCCATGGTGGTAATGACGCCGACGGCCAGCGAAGGGATCGGGTGCGTACGGCGAAAGACCACCACCAGTGGGCTCAGTATGATGAGTACCCAATGAATGAGCAGAGTGGGGGCGACAATGTCGTCGTTGACGTTGCTGGAGTTGATGGCAATGGCCTGAATGGCCTCCGCGGAGGCGATCAGGATGGCGAGAATGACATCAGTTACAACGGGTCGGGCCCGAAACCAGGAGAGTAGAGATGTCATGGAACTCGAACGTAGTAGCTAATTCTGGTTCGGTCGTCCCTCTCAAGGATGACTTTGTCTTTAGACTGCCCGGGTGGTTTGTACTTCATGTGGGGCGATGGTCCCCACTGGTGCTCGCTTCTGTCCAAGTTGTGGAACTTCGATGGCGGGGGGCGATGAGGAGCGCCGGGTCATCTCGGTGCTTTTCGCTGACATCGTAGGGTTCACTGCGCTGTCGGAGACTATGGACCCCGAGGAGGTCAAGCGACTGGTTGATCGCTGTTTTGAGCGGCTGGCCTCCGATATCACCGCGTTTGGCGGGGTGGTAGACAAGATCTTGGGTGATGCCATCGTCGCTCTTTTCGGAGCACCGATTGCTCATGAGGACGACGCCGAGCGGGCCGTGCGAGCTGGCCTCAGGATGCAAAGATCCTTGAGGGCCATGAGCGAGGAGGCGGGATCTCAGATTCGCATGAGGATTGGTATCAATACTGGAGAAGTTCTGGTTGGTACCTCCAGCGCTGGCGGTGACTATACGGCGATGGGCGACGTCATGAACTCGGCTTCTCGGCTGGAAGGGATGGCCGAACCCGGTCGAGTGCTCGTCGGCCCGGCCACTCATGCCGCAACGAGCGAGGCTATTGCCTACAGCCAGGTCGGCCTGCTGGAGGCCAGGGGCAGAGAGAAAGGTATCCAGACCTGGATGGCCCTGCATGAGCTACGAGCCCCAGGGGCGCGGACTCGACCCTCCACTGATTTCGTAGGACGAGATTACGAACTCGATCTTCTGTTCGCCCAGGCACGGGCCGCAATCGAGCTTCGGCGGGCTCAAGCAACCCTGATTCTGGGCGAGGCTGGGATGGGTAAGGCCAGGGTGGCGGAAGAGGCGGCAACGATGATCGCCACCCAGTGGGGAGCCCACGTTTTTTCTGGACGGGCGCTTCCTTATGGTGAGGCCAATATCTGGTGGCCCATTGGAGACATTGTTCGCTCGGCCTTCATGATCGATCCTGAGTCCTCGGCACAGGAGGTCGAGCGAATCTTGATGGAGGGCTTGCCGTCCTACCTCGAGTCCAAGCTTGCTTTGGAGGTTCCTCGCACTGTTGTCGCCTTCATGCACGCGCTCGGACACAAGACAGCCCTTCGGGGCGGGGACCGACTCGACAACCGAGCAGAGGTCACCCTGGCCATGTCTCGTCTGCTGGGCGCAAAACTGGTCCGATGCCCAGTTGTTCTGCGCTTGAGTGACATGCATTGGGCGGCGGAGCCGGTCTGGGAACTCGTCCGCCAACTCCTGGCCGAACACTGCCAATCCCAACTAATTGTTCTCCTCACTGCTCGAACGAGCGAGATGCAAGCCATGCCCCAGGGTCGCCACGGATCACTGGTCCTGCACCTCGGTCCTCTAGACGGGGACTCCTCCCGGGCCCTCCTCGCCCAACTTGGTGTCGACCTACCCGATGCGGTTTCGGTCGACCTAGTCGAGCGCAGCGGTGGCAACCCGTTCTTTCTAGAGGAATTGGCCAAGTTCGTGACTGCCCAGCACGATGGTGAACAATCAGAGGCAGTGGCCGAAATGAGATCCGGCCGATTGGGCTCATTGCCGGACAGCCTGCGTGGATTGGTTGCAGCTCGACTTGACCAATTGGACCCGAGGTCTAGGGAGGTCCTGGAGGCAGCCTCGGTGCTTGGCAGTTCTGGACCAGTCGATGGTTTGAGAACAATGATGCAGAACTCCGCCGGGTACCAAGATATTAGTGCTGAGTTGGCGACCCTGACTGAGGGTGACCTTATTGTGATCTCGGGTCCTCGGTATGAGTTTCGCTCGGACATGATTCGCGATGTGGCCTATGGGACCTTGACCAAGACGGTGCGAGCCCAGAGCCACGAAGGGATTGCTCGCTACTTGGAGAAACTCGTGGCGGTTGGCGAGCCACGAAATTCGGCGGTAGTTGCCATTGCTGACAACTACCGAGTAGCTGCTCAGTTAACCCGGGAGCTCAGCAATGTGGCCGGGATCGACCGCGACTATGTGACGGAACGGGCGCTGTACTGGTTGGAAGAAGCCGGCCGAAGGGCTCTCGCCGCCGGTGAACCACTGGAAGCCGAGCGCTGGTATTCGGCTGGGCTTGACCTCGTTCCCTATGACTCCATCAAGTCCAAGTTCCTTTATGGCCGAGCGAAGTCTCGCTGTGAGATCCGCAATATCGTCGGTTGTCGAAGCGATCTCGGACACTTGGAGGAGTTGGTTGATCCGGGCTCGGTCCTGGGGGCGATGGCCCTATTGGTTCGTGGCGACATCGACCGAAAGGCCGGAGATTTGGATAGTGCGGTCGACCACCTAACCGAAGCGGCTTTTCGGCTCGAAGAACTGGGAGAGCCGGCACAACAGGCACTCGCGCTGCGACTCTTGGGGTTGGTTGAGGTTTACCGAAGTGACGCCCGCACAGCCACCGCCGCTTTGGAAGAGGCGGTACGAGTTGCGGCCGCCTCAGGGGAGCGTCGTGAGGAGGGCTGGGCGTTGCAAAGTCTGGCCTGGTTCATGTTTCGAATCGGTAGTGTCAGTGAGGCCCGGCGACTGGTCTCAAAGGCGGAAGAGATCTTCTCTGAACTTGATGACGTCGGCGGACTGACCTGGGCTCAAGGGTTAGCGGCCTGGGTGGCATTTCATGTGGGAGATTGGTCCAAAGCGCGTTCACTCATTGCTGAGGTCCTGCCTGAGACCCGTCGTCGGGGGGACGACTGGGCCGAAGCCGTCACGCTCACCCTGCTTGGATCGCTGGAACTATGGGAGGGACACGCCTATCGGGCTCTCGAGGTGGCGCGACAGAGCCAGGCAGTTGGAGAGCGGGCAAAGGACATTGGTCTTGTTGTTGACGGCAAGACCGTCGAAGGACGAGCCCTTGTTTCCCGCAAGCGGGTGGTTGAGGGGACGGCGGCGCTAGAGCTTGCTTACAGCATGGCCGAACGGGATCGTGATGCCGAGGCCAGTCGCCGGGCGGTGATTGCCAATTGTTCGTCGGCTGCTCGTCTTGGTGAATCGGAACGGGTTATTCGCTGGGCAGCCAGATTCGATGAAGACCGTGGCGACATGGATCTTCTTGGGGCTAGTGACCTGTCGGTCTCCCTAGCCCTGGCGCTTCTACAGCGCGGTGCGGTGGAGGAAGCTGAGGAGCAACTGGAATGGGTTGGCGATGTCGAATCGAAGCTGGGTGAAGATGGTTACAACTCCTACGCCTTGGCTGTGGCTGCCATCATTTCTGCCGCCAGCGGAGCACTGGACGTAACGGAGAGCCGAGGTGAGCGAGTACTTGAGGGGGTGTCAACCTATCTTGACCGGGTCTTTGCCCTGTTGGCCTTGGCAGCTCGCGACGCCCGCCTGGCCGACTTCTCTGGAGTAGACGAATACTTGGCCAAAGCCCGAAAGATTGTGGCAGGTACGGATGATCTGCTCACCCCGCTGATGATTGACCTGGCGGGTGGAGTATTCGGACGCAACAGTCTTGGCGATGCCGAGGCGGCGTTGCGGGCTGCCGATGTTGACCCGGATGGCTGGAGGCGGGTCTGGACTCTGAGCGTTGATGCAACAACTTTGCCGGTGAGTTAGCTAGCCGTCTGCGCTCGTCTCAGTGCTAGCCGGAGCCGTAGTTGTTGTCTCGGCCGAAACCGGTGGGATGGCCAACTCTTGACCAACCTTGATGGTATCGGCGTCGGCTATAGCGTTGAAGTCGGCGAGTTCCTTGGTCGAAAGTCCGAATCGTTCAGCAATAACGGAAAGAGAGTCGCCAGACTGCACCACATAGGTCAACTGGCGAGGCTCAGAGGTAGTCGGAGCGGCAGTGGTCGAGACTGTTGTCGGGACAGTCGTGACTAAGATCGAGGATGTTGTTGGGTTGTCTCCTGCGCTGTCTGCGGAGCGTCCACAACCGCTGAGGAGGGCAACAACAGTGCTAACGAGAAGCAACCTTGAAGACAGCACTCGTAGTTTGCTTGGCGCGGCGGCTCCGTCATCCATTGCTTCTCCCGTACTCTTGCGTGTCAGCATTGCGCGTTGGCGATCTCGTTGATACAGCTCAGACTATTGCATCTCAGCGCTTCGTTCGTCTTTTCCTTGGCTTCTTGGTCCGTTCTCCGTCGCGCCGGCTCTGGGCACCGGCACGGCTTCGTGATTCTGCTCGTCGAGCGAAGTCTTCCAGTTGCGCGTCTTGGGCCTGAAGTTCGGACCGGAGATCATGCCAGTGTTCCAGCCGACGTTCGAGAATGAGTCCATCCATTCGCGCCGACACGACTCGGCATCCTGGCTCGGCCTGATGGTCGCAGTCTGCGAAGCGACACTCTGCTGCTAGTTCGGCGATCTCCGGAAACGTCCTGGCCAAACCTTGATGGGCTTGCCAGAGACCAACCTCACGTATGCCCGGTGTATCAATGACAATTCCTCCACTCGGCAGGGGAATAAGGTCGCGCGTCACCGTTGTGTGACGACCTCTCCGGTCAGCAGCCCGCACTTCACCGGTTCGTTGGACGACTCCATCAGAGAGCTCGTTGACCAGCGTTGATTTTCCGATCCCAGATAGGCCGAGCAACGCAACGGTACGGGTGCCAGTGAAATGGCTACGAATCCGGTCGATATTTTCACCAGTCACTGTTGAGGTAGCAAGGATCTCAACCCCTGGGGCTATTCGTTGCACCGACGCGATGGCTTCGGCGGCGTGGGTTACCTCGTCGGATTTGGTGAGAAGAATTACGGGCTTTGCCCCGCTGTCCCAAGCGATCACAAGCTGTCGTTCGATTCGACGAAGGTTGAGCGGCCGGTCGAGACCTTGCATGACGAAGACATCGTCGATATTGCTGGCCAGTACCTGAGGTTCGGGGACGCGGCCCGGTGCTCGACGTATCAGCGCAGTCTTGCGGGGGGCGGTACGACCGATCGACGGGCCATCCTCCTCGTCATCAATTACAGTCACGAAATCGCCAGTTGAGGGGGCGACTCCTGTGGCTGAGCGTACGGAACTGGATGCGGCCATGATGGCATCGCCGCCCGTAAAAACCAGGCAGAACCCGCGTGTGGTTCGAGCAATTCGGCCTCGATCGATGGTGGAGTCCGAGGCCTCCTCGTCCACCCAGGAATCCAGATCAGCATCCCATCCGAGTGAGGCGAGATCGGGGGTGAGAAGGCGTAGATCGTCAGTCATGGCCGCCCAACTTGTTTTTGAGGTCTTGTTTATTTCTGAGCAGGAGGCGGTCGAGGAGAAAGTCTCGCTGGAGGAGTAGGAGGTTCTCGGCCACCACTTGCTGGGGGGTCATGTGAGTTACCCCGGACAGTGGCAACATCTGATGGGCTCGGCCGCTAGCGAGAAGGGCGGAAGAGAGTCTGAGCGTGTGGGCGGCTACGACATTGTCGTCCGCCAGTCCATGAATGAGTAGCAAGGGGGCACCAAGGTTGGCGGCTTCGTCGGTCAGGTCGCTTCGCTGGTAGTGCTCGGGATATTGGGCTGGCAATCCAAGATAGCGCTCGGTGTAGTACGTGTCGTAGAGGCCCCATTCCGTAACTGGCGCGCCAGCAATGGCCACGTGAACACGATCAGGCCTGCGCAGGACAGCAAGGGCCGCCAGATATCCACCGAAGGACCAGCCGCGAATACCGACTCGAGTGAGATCGAGGAAGGGGTAGATCTCCGCCGCAGCATCGAGGGCCTCGATCTGGTCCTCAAGGGCTGGCTGGGCGAGATCACCCCAAACCTGGCGCTCATAGTTGGGGCCGCGGCCCGGGGTCCCTCGCCCGTCGGCAACGAGCACGGCAAGCCCTTGGTTGGCGAACCATTGGGAGACGAGGTGGGCGTTGTATCCCTTGAGAACCCGCTGGGCATGGGGGCCGCCGTAGGGGTCGAGCAACACGGGCAAGTCTGGCGAACAACCCTCGGTGGGGTCATACCCTTCAGGTAAGAAGAGGGCGGCACGAGTCTTGTTAGGACCAAGCTGGAGGTAGGTGGGGTCGATTGCGATTGCTGGTTGTTCGGCCCGGTTGGCAATGCTGCAGAACTTCTCACCCATCTCCCTGATCTCGCGGCCCGACTCCGAGGAAGGTGGGAGCGTGTGAATCGTGGTTCGTGAGCCTGGACGATCGGCCAGTGAGGACGTGAGGACGAGGGTGCTTCCCCCCAATGTGGCGCCGTGGACGCCCGGCTCAGTGGTGAGAGCCTGGGAAGGAGACCCATCCAGGGGCACTGTGGCCAGATGGATTTCGGTGGGATCGGAGGAGAAGGAGACCACGGCGTAGTCGTCGCCGACGGCGAGCAAGGCCCGGATCTGCCAGCTTGAGGGGCTCAGGGGCCGTCCATTGAGGCAAAGGGCGCGGTGGTCGGGCCCGCCCTGAGTGGCGGGTATGTCTTGGATCGTAAGAAGCCCGGCCGAGGACAGTTGGGGAGAACCGGGGACTGGTTCGACCCAGTGGGGGTCATGGACGGTGTGGATCTCTTTGAGGTCGAGGGTCGCAAGGTCGAGCGTGACCATAGAAACTGTTCGCTGGTCTCGCGTTTGGCGCACGATGAGCGGGGGGTGGTCGCCGACCCAAATGACGTCGAGGAGATATTCATAGGTTCCCTCTTGCCAGTCGACTGGCTTGGTTGTGCCGTCCAGGTCGACGAGCGCGAGGTCGACCGTTGCGTTCTTGGTGCCAGCGGCCGGATATCGGACCGGGTTGGGTTCCTGGTCGGGATTGGCCGGGTCGCTGATCCAACGCCGAAGGACTGCGCTTTCATCGACGCGAGTGATCAGAAGCTGATTGCCAGCCGGAGACCACCAGAATCCTCTTGTTCGTCCCATCTCTTCGCCAGCAACGAACTCCGCTCGGCCCCAACTCACATCCGGCTCTCGGCTGTCTTTCAAGATCTGATCGCGAGAATCTAAGGCATGCTCAGCCGGACCAAGGGTCAGCAGGTGTAAGCCTTTCCCGGCAACGTAGGCAACATGGTCTCCAGTTGGGCTGAGTCGTGGGTCGAAAACGCCATCTGCGGTATCGAGAGCTGATACGTCCTGGCGGTCGAGGTCGAGGAGGTACAAGGAACCACTGAGCGAAAACACGCAACGGGTTGATTCGTCGTTTAGTGAGTAGGAAACGATACCCGTCGCGCTCTCTCGCGCCCGTTCTCGGCGTGCCAGCTCGACGGCGGGAAGCTGGCTATCGGGTTGAGTTCCTAACGTGGCCGGGTCGACAAGGAGGATCTCCTGACCAGAAATCGTGTCAAGGGTCCACAGGCAAAGAACCGGATCATTGGCGGATTTCGACCGGAGGAAGAGGACTTGTGTCCCGTCCTTGGCAACCGTGAAGGTCCGAGGGGCTCCTAAAGTAAAGCGCCGACTACGAGCGTATTGCTGAGGGAACTGATCGGAACCGGATGAACCCGTCGCCGGTAATTGGGGAGCCTCGGAGGTTGAACTCACTCCAACGACCGTAGCGACCATGAGCACTCTCGATGCCTGTGACGGGGCGATTTGTCGGCCCGATTGGTCTTTGGAGGTGGTGAGGTGTCGAGATCGGACGATCTGGTCGGGTACAGTAGGTGGCGGACATCTTTGGATGTTCACAACCAATTGGCTGCCACCGATAGGGTGGTGTCCGCATAACTCGTGAGAAAAGGTAACACCAATGGTCAAAGTCTGGATCGATCAGGATCTTTGCACCGGCGACGGTCTGTGTGCAGAGATCGCACCGGACGTCTTCTTCGGCATGGATGACGGTCTTTATTATGTGAAGGAGGCTTCGGAGAACTTTGGAACCGAGAAGCTTTTTGATGGCGAGGCCAATCCTGGTGGAGCCGAGGGTATGGCCCGGATTCCCGAAGATGGGCTTGAGCGAGTAATTGAGGCGGCTGAGGAATGTCCCGGCGAGTGCATCTTCATCGACGTCGAATAACCAGATAGAGACCAGAACACCACAAGAAGAACACAAAAGGAACCGGGCCTAGGCCCGGTTCCTCTCGTTTTCGCTTGAGGTTCGTCGCCTGTACCGCCTAGTTCAGGTTCGTTGCCTCGGCGACCCAGTTGATGGTGCCAATGGCTCCGTTGGGAGCATTTACTCCGGCGGAGATAACAAAGGCTCCACGCAGTTCTTGTCCGGGGTCGATTGTCACGGTGCCAGTGGTTTGGTTGCCGGCCGGGATTGCCCCTGTATCGGCCTCAACCAGAATTGGGTTGATGTCCCACCCCTGTCCAGCCACACCTGGCTGACCAAGGCCAGCAGGATCGAGCCCAATGGCTACCGGCAGAGCCGAGAGGTAGATCCGGGCCGAACGGTCGGTCCAGTCGCCGGTGGCGGTTGCCGCGTCAGTCACCAAGCGGACGTCGAGGGAAATGTCACAGTTGTTCTGATAGCGAACGACGTCGGTGTACATCACCCGGTCGCCGCGCATCCCTCGAACAGTGATCTTTTCTTCCAGAAGGTCGGCTCCATTGATCTGAATAAGATCAACAGTCTGATCATTGGAGAACGAGGACAATGGGTCATTGGCTCCTGCCCCGGTGTAAGAGGTGAAATCGTCTCCCGCTACTTTGACGAAACAGGCATCAGCCGAGGTGATGTCTGCCTCCATAAAGTTCTGCACGACAAGGGATGCCATTGCCGGGGTTGCGAAGACGAGCATGGCGACGATGATGAGCATCGCTCGCCGGGATATGCGTCCGATCATTTTGATGTTTTCCTTGCCGTTGGCGGATAGGTCGATGACGCCGCAGGCGACGCCTTGCTGGTTTTTTTGTTGGTAGCTGTCTGGTTGACAGCCTTCTTGCTGGTTGTTCGTGGCAGGTCCGTAGGACTCACCATTTCTGCCATCGGTTTGAAGCCGATGAAGACCACGGTCACCGCCACCAGTGCTGCGGCGGACTGGGCCAAGACCCAGCCATCTACTAGGGGTGGATTCAGGCGGTGTCGGAGATACTGGAAGGCCAGGAGAAGGCCACCCATTGGCAAGCCCATTCCCCAGCCACGAAGACGCAGGAGGTCGTTGCGGCAACGCACGAGTGCGTGGATGGCACCGATGCTCACGGCCGCGACGGAGATGGCCGATGAGTAAGAGATGATGGCCAGCAGGTCGCCCTCGTTGAAAACGGCGATGGCAAGATAGGGAACAATGTTCCAGATGAAACGGATTTCGATTACCGCATTGACGTAGTTGGCCAACAAGAGAGAGGACAGCGCTTGGGTGGCGAAGAGGACAAGAGCGGCGTGGGACGCAGCCAAAACAAGGGGCGCGTAATCCTCTTCGGGATTTTCTTCGACTTTGCCCAAATCCTCGGGCTTTGGTAGCCGATACTGGATTGGAGCACGCGCAGAGGTCGGGCCCGACCGGGGTCGAGTGACCCGTCTTCGTGTGCCCGTTGGCGCGTTCATGGCCACCCAGTCGGCAGGGGTGGCGCTGGTATTAGCAGTTTTGTTAGACAGCGGTCCTTGTTAGACAGCGGTCCTTGTTAGACAGCGGTCCTTATGCTTTTGAGCCCCAGTCGCGTTGAAATCTAGTCGCGCCCAAGAACGAAGATGGCGGCCAGGCCAGCAACCGCAGTACCGAGGGGGATCGCGTCGGTGGCAATCTTCTTCTTTTCGCCATTGTCCTCAAGCCCTTCAAGAGGATCGGCGCTGGCTCCTTCGATGGCTGCATTCACTTCGGCCCCGATGACCACCGCGATGGCTGAAAGCTGCAAGAAGATGATGAGTGCGGCAATGGAACCGAGGATCCCGTAGGACGCAGGCATGGACCCGGCAAACTTGAAGTACAGCATGAACAAGACAACAAAGATGAGGAAGGAACCGGCCCCAGCCAGAGCACCTACGTTTATCCACGGCGTACGTGGGCGACGGTCTGGGCCATAGCGATACAGGACGGTGAGCCCAAACATCATGACCAAAAGGGCAAAGGGAAACCGCAAAATATTGATAGCAGCCGTCGCCACTCCACCGAGCCCAACCGAGTCGGCCAGCACCGGGGCGGCACCAAGGGCAAACCCAAGGACAGCAACACCGATGATGGCTCCGGTGGCGAAGCCGAAGGCCAGCAAACGCACCTGCCAGCCCTTGCGGGTTTCACTGGCCGCATACGCCATCGAAATGGTGCTCATCAGTTTGGCTAAGGCTCCGGAGGCCGAGAAAAGGGCCAATACAATACCGATGATGAGGCCAATGGTTCCGGCGCTTCCCTTGGCTTCGCTTACTGCGTCTTCCACCTGTCCACGCAGAAGGTCTCCCGCAGACTTTTCCATGTTCTCGGTGATGCCCTTGATCTGATCGGCGATCTCATTAGGGTCGGTCACCAGGGCGTAGATCGACATCAACGCGATCAGGGTCGGGACCAGGGCCAGGAGCGCATAGAAGGCGATGCCAGCGGCAATGACAACCACATTGTGAGCCTTGATTCTCTTCGGTACCTGCTTTGCGATTTCGATACCGCTGGGTTTGGGGGCGGCCGAGGTTCCGGAGGTTGTAGATTTCTTACTCATCTTGCTGGCTCTCTAGTCGTTCGAAATGTCTAGTTGTCTGTCCGATTGCGCCACCTGCCCCGTTGCTTGCCTTGCTTGCGGGTTGGTTTGCAGGGTGTTGACGTGGGCCCCTGTGCGATCTCTGCTGGAGTAGTGAGGGTTGAGCTCAATAGATTTCGGTCGGAAGCGTTGCTGAGGAAAGTTCAGCCGATCAACAATGACCGCGGCCAACGCGAGGATAAGCCCGGCGGCGCAAAAGAGGAGAACGTCGTTCTGAGTCACGGAAAGAAATTTAGCCGATTCGTACCCAAAGTCGGTCCAGTACCGCTCAAGTCCTTAACTCGCTGGGGTTCACTTTCTGGTCAATACCGATCGACAACCAGAACTATGGAGGATTCGCTTCGGTCGGCCCAGCGGCGTTTGTAGTCCATATCCATCCCCATGTCATAGACGCGGACACCTTCGCCGGTGAGCCGATTGATCTCTTGAAACTGGAGGAGGTGGCTAACTGACAACTGTCTGACCTGGGTTGTGTAGCTGAGCTGCAACCCTCGATAACGCCGGTTGCGAACTCCTCCGAGGATGTAGCCGACGTCTTCCCCATCCAGGATGGCGATGGTGGCGCGCAGTCGTTGACGACGAGTGAGCCGGGCAACGAGCTTTTGATAGAACCGCCCCATCTCTGGGCTGGTAATGCCCTCACCAACTCGCCCCTTCCAGCTTTGGTGCTCAATGGCGAGCACTCGATCGAAGACGTTGTCGTGGTCGTCGATGATCTCGAAGCTCAATCCCATTCGGTTGGCCCGTCGGTTCGCGTTGCGAAGGTTGCGCCGAAAGGATGTGGGCCTGCGGGCCAGCCAGGCATCTTGACCCTGTTCGAGATCCACAATTTGCCTCGTGATTCCCTCGGCTAAGCCGAGTTGACCGACTTTGGTGAGATGCTTGGCGAGGGTTCGCAGCAGTTGGCCCTCGCGTGGTAGCCCGGGTAGCACAAGACGGCTCCATGTTTCCTGATTGGTTAGCCACGTGGCCAAAGCGTTAGCCAGACAGTGGAGGTCGGAACCAAAGATTGGAGAGGCGAACCCCCAAAGTGGCTCAAGACCGGCGAGAATATCTTGTCCAGACGCGGCTTGATGGCGAGCCAACATTGCAAACCCAGCGCCCGGTTGTTCCAAGATTATTGGCGTGGCATCAGCGGCGAAGGCGGCCGAAACTGGCTGAACCCAATCCGGTCCGGAGCACCAGGGGGCGATGGCCGAGGTGGCGTCAACGGCTGCTTCAAGATCGGCCCAGCGGTCCTCAGCTGCAACCGCAGCCAGTGGAATCACCCTCCGAGCTTAGAACAACGGTCCTGGCGCTGTCTCATATCCATGGTTGCCTGGTCGAGACTGCTGCTAGGTATCAACTGTCCCCGCGGGAAAGGCTTCCTCTTCATGAGCATCATGGTTGTTGACGACTCAAGCGTTATGCGCAAGATCGTTATGCGCAGTATTCGTCAGGCTGGCTATGGCGATCATGAGGTTGAGCAAGCCGAAGACGGGGTTGATGCGTTGGCCAAGATCAAGGCATCGTCCCCCGACGTTGTGCTTTCGGACTGGAACATGCCGAATATGAATGGCCTGGAACTGCTCAAGGCGTTGCGAGCCGAGTCCATCAACGTGCCCTTTGGTTTCGTAACTTCTGAGTCAACTGGTGAGCAGCGTTCGCTGGCGGTCGAGGCTGGAGCAAACTTCCTGCTGTCGAAACCCTTCACCGCTGATGATCTGGCCGATCGTCTCGGCGAAGTTCTGGATTGAGCAGCCCGATGTCAGTGAGAATTCCAGAAACAGCGGCCCTTATTCCACTTCTGAGCGCATTGATCGGCAAGGACCTCAGCTTCGAAGCCAATGTCGAGCCGCCGACCCCAGCGGAGATTGAAGAGAATCTAACCCTTTTCGTTAGTGACGATGATTCTCCCATGATGCTTGCTGGCGGAGACAGAGCGTTTGCCTACCTGTCTGGTGCCGCCCTGGCGATGGTCCCCAAGGCCAGAGCTGAGGATGCCATCAGTGGCGACTCAGACGAAGATCTGATGGAAAACTACTTTGAGGTGATGAACGTGATAACTCGCGCCGTCAATGATCAAGGTGGCGATCATGTTCGGCTCATTCCTCAGGCCTCAGTGGTCTTGGCTGATCTGCCTGAGCCAGCAAAGGGTGCTGGCCTGAACATTGATATTGACAAGTACGGTACTGGCCGACTGTCGTTCTGGCTGTTCTAGGTGGTGCTCAAAAGGTCGACTTTGGGGCCCTGGTGATCTAGCTTGAACACTATGGTTCCAAGTGGCCAGTCTTATTGCCCACTGATTCATGCGGCCATTGAGTTGGTTGGCCGCAGATGGGTCGGCGTGATCTTGTTGGCGGTGGAAGATGGTGCAGAGCGGTTTTCCGACATTCGAGATGCTGTTCCTGGGCTGTCTGACCGGCTGCTCGCTCAACGACTTCGGGAACTAGAAGACGAATCGATCATCGCTCGAGTAGGTTCGGGTCGCGAGGTCCGCTACTCAGTCACCGAGAAGGGGCTCGCGCTGTTTCCCGTCTTTCGCGCTATCTCGGACTATGTTGCTGAGTGGGTCGTGACTCCTCAACCAGCTTTCCAAGACGGTTTCTAGTTTCCATAGGGCGCTCAGCCTCTAAGGTGATTCGATGTCCCTGGACTCATCGCCCGACTCGGGCGGGGCAGCTTCCCAGCCTTCCTCTCCAGAGCTGAACGGAGGCGCAACAGCACTCCTTTTTGTCCTTGGGCTTCTGATGCTTTTTGGTCTCGCGGCGATTCTGGTCACGCTTGGTTTAACCGGTCGGCTCTTTCCTCAGGGGCAGACCGAATCGATCGGCGACCCTGCTGGGCACGATGTAGCTGGAGGACTGGACAGCACATCCTTGGTGCGACCGCAAAGCGAACTCGACAGCGAGCCGCTGGCGGTATGGGACCTCAAGGTAGGAGATTGTTGGATCGCTCCCAAACAGGACGTTGTTGACAAGGTCGGGACGGTTCCCTGTGCGGGGCTGCATGATCTGGAAACCTACGCGATTTTCGTCCTTGGAGGCGATGAGTACCCGGGTGAAGTCGAGGCAGCCGAAATGGCAGATCTGGGTTGCGCCGATCGGTTCGAGGACTTCACGGGTGAGCCCTACTCCACCTCGCTTCAAGACTTCGACACTGTCTTTCCGAGTGAGCAGACTTGGGACTTGGATGGGGATCGTGCTGTCGTCTGTTCGCTGGTCGTTTTTGATCGTCAGTTGGAGGGTTTGGGTGATGAGTCGGCCCAGGAGAATGCTGATGGTGCGGATAACGCTGATGGTGAGGTGGATATGGCTCCCACTCAAGAAGGTGAGCGCCTTGGGACGGTCGTTGACATGTTTTCACTGCAAATCGGGGACTGTTTCGACCTCGATTCGGAGGATTGGCCGACCAGTGTGACGATTGTGCCCTGTGTTGAGGCTCACGATGTCGAAGTTTATGAGCTTCGAAATCTCTCGGGGGACAGCTACCCCGGTGACGCCACGGTCGACGACTTGGCGGTTGAGGCCTGCACGGAAAGTTTTGAGGAGTTTGTCCAGTTCCGCTACGTCGACTCCGAGTTGGACTTTTACTATTTCACACCAACAGAGCGAAGCTGGATCGAACGTGATGATCGGGAGGTCGTTTGTGCCGCGACTGCTGTGGATGGTTCGAAGCTGATGGACTCAGTGCAGGGAGCGGAGCGTTAGGTGATGCATAGTCCGGCTTCATCGGCGGTGTGCCTTGTGGCCAATCCGCCCGCAGGTCGGGTGACTATGCTCAGAAAGAGCCGTTTGCACTACCTGAGGGGACTATGTGGCCCATGCCCAAAGGGGGTCTCGGCTTTACGATCAGTAGGTGAGTGGACTTCGACCGTTTAGGTACCTGTTGGGGGCGATGGCAATGGCGGCCTCGGCGGTCGTTACTCAAACGCCAGCAGCGGCCGAGTTGGTTGAACCAACGAGTTCGACCTGGGGGCTAAGCGTTGACAATGGCTCAAGCACCATGGGTAACTGGGATGCCCTGGGCTATGCGGTCGAGTACACGTCAGGGATGGTCATCACCGGTGGAAAGTTTCGTGATGTAACGAATGGGGCCACGACCTTCACGCAGCCATTCCTGGCGGCCTTTGATGCTTCGACCCAAGAGTTTCAATCCTGGTGGCGACCGACTCTGGATGGAGCGGTCCTGGCGTTGGAAGCCAGCCCCGACGGCGGATTGTTCGTTGGGGGAGAGTTTGGTGCTTGGGAGGGACAAACAATTGGCGCCCTCCAAAAGATCGATCCGACCACCGGCGAGGTCTGGCCGGGCTGGAACACTCGTGTGTATGGCAGTACTAGTGTGGTCCGCGACATCCGGCTTGAGCCAGACGGCTGGCTCTACGTAGTCGGTAGTTTCTCCATTGCAACCGAAGGGAATGGACCCAACACGGTGAGCAATGTCGTGCGTATGGACCCGACGTCTGGCGCCATCGATTGGGCTTGGGATCCGGCCCCGAACGGAAGTGTTTGGGGAATCTCGACCAGTAGAACTTCCAACGAGATCTACCTAGCGGGGTGGTTCACTGCCGTCAATGGCGATACTGGAGCGAAAGGTTTCGCCGGAGTGAGCCAGACCGGTGACGTCCTTCATGACCGGTCGACGATTCCCTACAACACCTGTGTTGTCTGCGCTGGAAATTTCCGGCTCTATGACGTCGTGGCTACGGCGGAGGGTGATGTGTGGGTCGGAGGCGAGCAGCACGGGCTCTTTATCCTGAATGAAGCCACCGGCCTCAGCATGGA
>JAJRXF010000081.1 GCA_024276425.1 Actinomycetes bacterium
GCCATCAAACAAGAACCGCACACGCCACACAACCACCCAAAAAAGCGGCCACACAACGGAGGTACAGAACCCATCCACACCCTTCCAAACAAACACACAAAAACCGTGTCCACCTGCGGGGCGAACAACAAACATAACCGAGTCGACCGCAGGTGACAACCTATTTTCCGGTGGATTCGGACGTTTGTTTGACTTCTCTACGGACGGTGGTCGCCCTCTCACGCGGTCAGGGCACTGAGCCGGGCCTCCTTACCTCCCCGGGAGGCCCCAGGTCAGTTTCGGTTCGACCTCAATGACTAGTCTCACCCCATGGATGAACGCTCGCTGTGGACACTAATGGAACCAATTCACGCGGTGACCTACTTCGTTCCACAGGAAGGGGCGGCATTTGAGGAGGCGGGGTTGCGGGGTTTCTGGCGAGGCTACTTCGCCGGCCGAGCCGCACCGCTGGGTGCCGCCTCGACTGGCCTGGTCACCTCGGTGTTCTATGGATTTCAACCAGGGTTTGTCGAGCGCTCGATTCCCGACGTGTGGAAGCTTTGCTCGCCAAGGAAGGCAATTGAAGCTCGCCAACGAGGTGCACTGTCCGGCCTGACCGCTGTGGCCGAGGCCGAACTGGGCGAAAGTTGGCAACGAGACTCCGTTCCGGAGGCCGTCAAGGTCCTCCGCCAAGCTGGAGCCGCAGCCGCCGAGGACCTTCGACCCCTCGGTCAGGCCAATGCCCTACTCCCCTGGCCCGATGCACCGCTTGCCCAGCTCTGGCATGGGGCGACGATCCTTCGAGAGCACCGAGGAGATGGTCACGTGATGGCCCTAGTCGTCCATGAGTTGGGACCCTGTGAGTCGACCATTCTTCGAGCCGCGGTCTCCAAAGACGGTATCGAACGCACCAAGGATGTTCGTGGTTGGGAGGAAACTCCTGTCACCGCTTGTGGAGACGCTGACCCGATCCGGCTCTATCCCATTCCCTAACCCGATCGGGGTACCCCCTCGATCAAACCACAAGTAGCGGACGACTTCGTCAGCCGAACCGCAGGCTGGTCGGCTCTCTACCGATCGAGCAGACCCCCGGCCTGTTCCAGGGCCAGCTCCAGGCTGGCCAAGGCCCGGCCACGATGGCTCATCTCTTGCTTTTCCTCGCTGGTCATCTCAGCGAAGGTCCTTCCCTCACCTTCATCGGGCTGAAACACCGGATCGTAACCAAAACCGTTTGCACCGCGTGGTGCCTGAAGGATGACACCACGAACGCTTCCTTCACCTGTTACTCCGGTTCCGTCTGGCAGGATCAATGCAATGACGGTACGGAACTCGGCCACTCGGTCGGGGTCCTCCAATTGCCCTAGCTCAGCCAGGAGTTTGGCCACATTGTCTTGGTAGGTTGCGTTCTCGCCAGCGTACCGAGCGCTGTACACCCCAGGTCGCCCATCGAGGGCAGCCACAAACAGACCGGTGTCATCCGCCAAGGCTGGCCTGCCGGTGAAGACAGCAATCTCTGACGCCTTCTTGATGGCGTTTCCCTCAAGCGTGTCCTCATCCTCGATTGTTTCGGGGGCATCAAATGGCCGGGGCAACACCTCGAATCGATCCCCGAGCAAATCAACGAGTTCGCTCACCTTATTTGGATTGGCCGAGGCAACTACCAGAGTTGGCCTTGACGGCGTGGTCATGAGCGGGGGGGACGAGCCGCCGGCGGGTTCGCTAACAACACCTTTTGGGCCTCGACGATGGTGGCGATGCCACCCTGGGCCAAATCTAGCAAGGTATCGAGTTGCTCTCGACTGAACACTGCCCCTTCGGCTGTGCCTTGAACCTCAACCAGGCCAGCACCTCCAGTCATTACAACATTCATATCGACTTCTGCGCCAGCATCTTCGATGTAGGGAAGATCCAATCGGCATTCACCGTCAATGATGCCAACACTAATGGCCGCGACCTCATCGATGAGGGGGTGATTGGCGAGGCCAAGGCGGGTGATGGCATCGTGAAGCGCCACATAACCCCCACAAATCGAGGCCGTTCGGGTTCCACCATCAGCCTGGAGCACATCACAGTCAACCGTGATCGAACGTTCTCCCAATAGCTCCATATCGCAGACCGCCCGCAGACTGCGACCAATAAGACGCTGTATTTCTTGGTCCCGTCCCGAGGTCCGCCGACGAATTCGCTCCGGACTTGACCCGGGCAACATGTTGTACTCCGCGGTGACCCAGCCCTTACCGGTATTGCGCATCCAACGCGGAACGTCATCTTGAATCGAGGCCGTACAAAGTACGTGGGTTCGACCGAACTTCACTAAGACCGAGCCATCGGCCATGTCGGTAAAATCCCGTTCAAAGCTCAGGGGTCGGAGTTCGTCGATTGCACGTCCATCAGGTCGCATCTGGTTCCCATCTTTCTGCATTGGCAAGTTCGGGCCCTAGGAGTCTGCTGCCTAGAGCAGCAAAAGCTCGCACATCACCTGAAGAAATGAACCGGTGCTTACCAACACGATCGGCTTCCGGGTGAAGAAGCCCGGCCTTTGCCAGATCTCCGGCAAGAGCAAAGGCCGTTTCATCGGCCGAAGAGACGAGCACCACGTCAGTGCCCATTACCTCCCCGATTGTGCGAGCCAGGTAGGGGTAGTGGGTGCAGCCAAGCAGAAGCGCATCAACCCCGCCTTCAACCACTGGCCACAGCAAACGCTCGGCCAAAATCTCTACTTGGGGGCCCTGACAAACTCCCCGTTCAACAAACTCGACGAACCCCGGGCAGGCGCAAGTAAACAGTTCGATATCGGGGTCAGATCTGACAACGGCCTCTTGGTAGGCGCCAGAGTTAACCGTACCTACCGTTCCAATGACCCCGACTCGTCTGGACTGTGAAGCCAAGAGCAGGGACCTTACACCAGGCTCAATCACCCCAAGCACGGGAATGTCCAGTTCGGACCGCAGGTCTTGGAGGGCAGCAGCAGTGGCGGTATTGCAGGCGACAACGAGGGTCTTGATCTGGTAGGTGTCCAGGAGATGGTGGGCGATCTCCAGAGCGAAGCCTCGAACCTCGTCAATCGCTCGGGACCCGTAGGGATAGCGACCAGTATCACCGAGGTAGACAAGGTCTTCGGCCGGAAGAAGATCGATCACGGCTCGGGCTACGGTGAGCCCACCAAAGCCGCTATCGAACATCCCTATTGGTCGCCGATTCATCGCTCAGCAGCGTAGGTGGGATCTGCCGCAATTCCCGATCTTGGCGGTCACGACCGCGAAGACGATCTTCTACTCCCAAAGTGTTGAGTCGATTTACCCGACTATTGGATTTGACACCAAGAGTAGTGCTAATTTCACGCTCAGCACTTCGGCCGGCGACCCCTTCGGGACAGCTTCTTGACCGAACGGGTCGACGGTCGAACAAGACAAACGCAACCTCGATCAGAAGTAGATGATGTCGGCCAACCGCTCGGCCACATCGTCAAGATCGTCATCGTAGGCCCCGGTCGAGAGGTACTTCCAGGCTCCATCGCTAACGATGAATACGATCGTGGCTGGCCCATCCTTTCGGTTGAGGCGCTCAGCCACCTTGACCGCGCCAGCCATGGCGGCACCCGCTGATAATCCAGCGAAGACTCCTGCCTCACGAACCAGCCTCCTGGCCCATAACAGGGATTCCGCTGGTCGGACAATACGTTTGCCGTCTAGGAGGTCGATTCCGCCCCACTTGTCGAAGATTGGAGGCACGTAGCCATCATCAAGACTACGGAGGCCTTCGACTCGCTCGCCGCTTGGCGGCTCGACCGCAAACACCTTGACGGCCGGATTGTGCTCCTTGAGATAGGCGCCAACACCCATCAGGGTGCCGCTCGTCCCAAGTCCGGCAACGAAGTGGGTAATCTCCGGGGCATCAGCCACGATCTCTGGCCCCGTCCCTTCATAGTGAGCTCGAGGATTGGCCTGATTGCCGTATTGATAAAGAAAAACCCAGTCTGGATTCTCATCGGAAAGTCTCTGGGCTAGGCGCACCGCGCCATTTGAACCCTCCGCTCCCGATGAAGAAATGATCTCCACCCCGAAGGCCTCCAAAACCTGCCTCCGTTCTACGGTGACACTCTCCGGAAGAACGATCTTGAGTTCATAGCCGCGCTGAGAACACAACATGGCCAAGGCAATGCCAGTATTCCCCGAGGAAGGCTCCAGGATGACCCGCCCGGGTGACAGTTCGCCGCTAGCCTCGGCCGCCTCGAGCATGGCCAAAGCCACTCGATCTTTAACGCTTCCGGTGGGGTTCTGGCTCTCCAACTTTGCCAAAATTCTGACATCGGGATTTGGGCTGAGCTGGCTGACATCCACCATTGGCGTATTGCCAATGAGCCCACTTACGGCCTGTAGAAGAACCACCGTGTCACCCGCCAGCTACGGCCGGAAGGATGGCAACCTCGTCCCCCTCGACCACCGTCGTCTCAAGCTGGTCGAGAAATCGGATGTCCTCGTCATTGAGATACACATTGATGAACTTGCGGACGGTCCCGGCCTCGTCGAGAAGGTTGCTCTTAAGGTCTGGATATCCCAAAACGAGTTCGTCAACCACCTCCCCAACGGTCGAACCGGCCACGGAAACAGCAGATTGACCATTGGCCTGTTGGCGAAGAACGGTGGGAAGGCGAACGGTTACGGCGGACATGAAAATACTCCAAGGGTTTGGTGGATGCTGCAGATTCTCGCAGCAAAAATGTTAATTGTTGATAAACCTGACAGGAATTGTAGGGAATCAACTATCTCAACCAAACCTGCTCCTCTGCTATTCCCCATTTGTCTGTTCCCTTTTTGTATTCAGATCCCTTTTTGTATTCAGAATCGGATCCCCAAGCCAGTAGCCAATCCGACTTTTGGCCTTGCACCCGGAAACTCCTCAGTTCCGGCGAACCCCAGGCCAGGGAGACGATGACCCAATGCCAGGTCGGAGGCACAAGAGGCATCGTCGCCTCCCGCACATCGGTCGCTGAGGGATAAGCCGCGGTATGCGTATGTGAATGAACAACGCCAACGACCTCGGACCCATCGTCGTCGGCCATTCGCTCAACCTTCATGTATCCCATTGGATCAAGTTGGAAAACTCTCGATGAGTTTGCTGCATTCTTAAGGGGAACGAAGCGCTGGATTGGCCGGTCAGCCTGACCCGATTCGTCAATGAGCGCCCCATCAGCGGACCGATCGGCAAGAAGCAAGCCACAGGCCTCAAGCGGATAGACCCGCCAGGCCTCGGCCAAAATCTCCAACCAGGACGTTCGACTCAGCGAGAGCATGGCATGACGCTACCCTCACTTTCATGTCGGTGAAGATGGTGGCTACCAACAAGACTGCCAGGCGAAACTACAACATCACCGAAACCTATGAAGCTGGCATCGCCCTGCGCGGAGTCGAAGTAAAATCGCTCCGAGAGTCCAAGGTCCAACTAAATGACGCCTATGCCCGCTTCGAGGACGGCCAACTCTGGCTCGTCGGTCTCAACATTGCCCAATACTCCAGGGCGAGTACCCAAGGAAGCGCCGAGTCGACCCGCAAGCGCAAGCTCCTCATGCACCGATACGAACTCGACCGAATAGCCTCCAAGGTCAACCAGGGGCAGTTGACCCTGGTACCGCTGGCCATCTACTTCAAGGGGAGTCGGGCCAAAATAGAGCTCGGCCTGGGCAAGGGGCTCAAGACCGTGGACAAGCGGCAGATGATTGCCAAACGAGATGCCGACCGAGATGCTCGTCGAGAGCTATCGGACCGCACTCGCCACCAGTAGCAACACCTCGAATACGGCCTTTCGCCGAACCAGGGCAAGGTTCTAGCCGTCGAGAAGCGAGTTCTGGGAGAACATGGCCCAACTCAATTCGGTGGCACTGATGTGCGTTGTTGTCTTCCCGACGAAGGGGGTAAGCAAGAGACCAATGGGTGATCCTGGCCACGTGTGTCCACCACCAACAACCTCAAAGAAGCTCATCGGAATCTCGTTCTTACAGTCCAGATAGTCATAGCGGTTCACCTCTTCGGTGATAATCGACTTCACGGGGTCCGGGTCGCAACCAGCGCTCTCCGCAAACTCGGCGAATTCCTCGAACATGTTCTGCTTGAAGAATTCGGGATCGATACTCAAGCCACCGCCCTCAAGGCTCGACTTTCCCCCGGAGAACGGAATGATCTTGTCCGCCGTCCCGTGGAAGGCAAAAAAGGGGACCGGACGGGCTGGCTGACAACCTTCGAAATAGCTCACTCCAGCAACAGAGCTGGCCGCCGCTAGACGGTCCGCAAACTCACACACCAAACGACTCGTGAAGAAGCCTCCGTTGGACATCCCCGTGGAGTAAATCCGATTCACGTCTCCGCAGAAGTCCTTCACCATGGTGGTCATGAGTTCATCAACATATGCCAGATCATCACGATCGGGAATATCTGCCTGATCTAGCTCCCAGATCGATCCCGACGAGCCAGGAATGGCAGGACCTGTTGGATGAACGACGATAAACCCCTCTTGCTCGGCCAGCGATTCGTAATCGGTCAACAGGACCTGCTCGATCCCATTGGAACCCAAACCGTGCCAGTTCAACACCACGGGTGCAGGCTCACCTTCTTCTAACGTAGAGGGAACAAATACCCGAGTCTCATATCGCTGACCTCCAACCTGAATGTCAAAGGTGCCGGTCTGATCTCGACCTTCACGGCAGGAAGCTGGCAGGGCCGTCGTCGGTGGGGTTGTTGTTGGCTTGATCGTCGTGGGCCGCGATGTTGTCGTGCTCAAACTGGTTGTCGTCGGTTCCGGCGTGGAACCGGAGGTGCTTGGACCGGAAACAGAGCCGGTCGCCAACTCGCTGGCCAGTGAGCCGCCAGTTCTGTCTGGGGCTGTCTGGTCTGGCGCTGTGGTCTCGGACACATCGTCACTGGCCGATCCGCAACTGGCCGCAACGAGTGCCAGCCCAATGACAACCCCAATTCGGCGCCAAACTGAGGAATACCCGGATCGATTCATGCCCTAAATCCTGCCCCGTTTTGTCTTCAAGACGGGGGATGAAAACCAAACTAGGGTCTTCAGGCCTTTGACCCCTATTGAATCGTGGCTACAAAGGGTCGATGCATGTGAGAATTGGGAGACCACCAAGCTCGGGCCAATTCACCGAGACCCCAGCCACAATGGGTCCGTTACCAGACATTGACTCATCCGAGTGCCTGCAATCGTTCCTGCGCGACTTCTATCAGGATGTTGCCCAAGACCAATTGCTGGGTCCGATGTTCAACGATGTTGCCCAGGTCGACTGGGCCACTCATCTTCCCAAGATTGCAAGCTTTTGGAACCGTTTCCTATTCGGGATCGAGGGCTATGCCGGCAATCCCATGGCCGCCCACATGAGCGTCCACGAACAGAGGCCCTTCACCATGGATCACTTTGTTCGCTGGCTGGAACTATTTCACGATGCACTCAATGCCAACTGGCAGGGAGAAAACGTCGAGCGCATGAAGGGCCTGGCCGCCAACGTTGCCCGGGTGCACGCTTCACAACTGGGGATTACTTCAAACTTGTCTTGACCAGATCGGCGACGAGCCTTCCATCGGCCCGTCCGGCGACTTTCTGGTTTACTGCCTTCATGGCCCTACCCATGTCCGACTTCTGACTGATCCCCTCTTGAGCCAAAACCTCCGACACCAGTTCGGCGACCTCAGCCTCGGACAGTCTTTCGGGAAGGTAGGACTCGAGGATCTTCAGTTCCGCCCGTTCATCGGCGGCCTTGTCGAGTCGATCGCCCTTATCAAAAGCCTCGGCTGCTTCGATCCGACGCTTGGCTTGGGCGGCAATGACCTTCTCGACGCCAGCATCATCCAATGTGGTCGCCACTTTGCCCGATACTTCTGCCTCCTGAACGGCCGCGATAATGGCCCGAAGGGTTCGCCGACGCACATCGTCGCGAGCTTTCATTGCGGACTTAAGATCGTCCCGGATAGTTTCGATCAGCACAGGGCACTCCCAGATTCTCACCAATACTACTGACTGGCCAGCCCTGAGACCAGCGATTCTGATCCAGAACAGAACTGACACTCAGGACAGAACTGACACTCAGAAACATCGTGTTCAGCGATTCTGGAGTTCCAGTATCGACTGGACAGAACCAACGGCACCAACTACCAGGGAACCAAGCTCTCCATGAAGGGTCTCGTTAGGGTTAACCGAGGTCTCCAGTTCTTCGAGTTCGCCCATCACATCTCGAATCAGCCGTCGGAATGCCTGATCGCTGGCAGCGTCATGGGTTTGTTGCAGCCACTGTCGACAAAGCTCGAGCGAAATGGCCTCGGTCAGATCTATGACCGAAAGAGCAGCAGAGTTGTTCTGTGTGCTGGTCTTGGGTTGGGCGTCCTGCATCATTGAAAGTCCTCCCACGTTGGATTGATCCGCATCCATCGGCGTGGGTCCTTTGACCTACAGGACTTCCGAAGAAATTTACAAAGATTCTCTAATTAGCTTCAGGGACCACAGAAAACGCCGATCTTGTTAGGGGCGGCACGTCGATGTGGCCGTCCCACGCGCGTCCCACGACATGCTGGGCCGTTCATGGGACGCTGGCGGGTTTAGGTGTCGACTAGTCAAACCCTGGAGAACAACAATGAAGACCACCCGCAAGATCATCCTGGCCATTGCCCTTGCTTTGGCCGCCCTTGGTGGAGCCGCCGCTGGCGCTCCGACCCCTGCTGGCGCCAACGGAGTTTGGGTCGGCTGAGGCACTTTGCCGGTTATTCAGTCACTGTTTGTTGCGACGGCCGGATCCACTTGACGGCGGCGTTCGTCTTGTCTTAACGAACAGGTTCACAGCCTCCCGCGGCGGGGGGTCGTGAACACCGGGGTGCTGACAGGGAACGAAGTGGTTCGCCATTGGCTTACTGCTCCCTTCTTCTGTCAGCACCCTTTCCTGTTTCCATACACAGAGTCCTTAAGCGCACAGAGTCCCTGCAGTGCCTATTGGTACTTCTTTAGTAGTTCCTGGGTAGCCGCCGATGGCTCGTACCCCAGTTCCCGGGCCGCGGCCTCGGCCCGGTGCACGGCCTCTCGACAGCACTCCCTCGCGTCATGCCGCTCGGCAAACCTGGCCACATCAAGCCAAAGATCCTCCGTTTTGGCCCCCACCCGGCTGGCCGTTTCCATCAGCCACGAGGGGACAACCTCGGGACTGGGTGAGGCAATAACCAGATCCAACAACCCGACTGCGGTCATCCTGGCCGTTTGTCGATGCGACTCCACCCATTCGCTATAGAGGTCATCGGGAAGTAGGTCACCCAGGTACAAATTGAGTGCCTTGATAGCCAACCCGGTTCTGGCCGCTGGAGCCGAGGTTCCGGTCAGCGCCTCGCCGCTAAGGGAACGAAACTTACACAAGTCGGTTTGGACGTCGGGGGACAAGCGGACTAGGTCACCGGTTCGGACCACCGAGTCGGGACCGAGCGCGCTACGAGTGCGATTTATAACATTGCGGAATCGCTTTCTACCCGTACGGGGTTCGGTGTCTGGCCATAAAACCTCGATCACAACCTCAACGGGAACCTCGCCACCGGCAGCGGCCAGATACTTCACCAACTGGGTCGAATGACCGGGACTCAGGCCACCCTCGGGCGCACCGGAAACCGAGAACCCGCCAAGGAGCTTGAGCGATAGCTGGGGGGCACCGGCCTGGTGCTCGGGATCCACGGAGCGGGTCAGGCCATCAAAGAGTCCTTCCAGTCCATACTCGCTGGCCTTTGACCTGACCCTTGAGAGTTTCTCCCTGTCTATTGGTTGGTTTCCCCCTGCTTGGCTTTCGGTTCGGCTCTCGGCCAAAAGCACAGCCAAATCAACCCGCCAACGTCGTTCGTAGGGAAGCAAGCCAGACTCCCGCAGGCTGGCCGCTTGACCCGGGACCAGACCAGGGTTGCCCACCCGTGCGTGCACCTCGACCCTGGCTAGGTCGACCTCCAGGCGAGCTTCGGCCCGACGTTCCTCTGCCTGTTCCAGGGCTTTCAGCGCTCCCGGACCATCACCAACCAGCGCCAAGGCAATGGCCGAATCGGCCAGAAAGACCGCCCCGGTCGGATGATCCCGCAATTCGCCCAGCAGCGAACCCGTGTCGATCAGGGCCGATTGCACCAGGTTTCGGTTGCCGTCATAGGCCGCCATCCTCATGGTTGACCAGCGGAGAAACCCATCGATCCATGTTAGCGACAACCCCGAAAGCATCGATCTTGTCCGTTGGGCGTAGTGCTCAAATCGTTCCCGATCCGCCGACATTGCGCTGAATCGAGCCGCTAACTCCAGAGTCTTGGCCAGCGAGGAAGGACGACCCTCAACCAACCCGGCGGCCCGGTCGAGGGCCTGCAACGCGTCTTGATAGCGCCCCAAGTGGTAGCAAGTTATGCCCGCAAACAGGCGCAGCGTCCACGCCGCCCGGCCCGGCTCGCCCAGACCCGCCCACTCATAGCTCGCGTCCTTGAACAGGGCGATGGAGGCATAGACGTCAGCCAACTCATCTGACTGAGCCAGATACATCGCTCGGATCTCCCGCAGCCGGACTCGGGTGGAGGGAAGGGTGTCGGAGTCGACCAGTTCTTCCAGTTCAACGAGTCGCTGGGTCATGGCCTCACGATCGGCTCCAGCACCCAAATCTAGGAACAGAAGCTCCGCTTTGGCCTCAAGGCTCGATCGGGTATCACCGAGCGCCGCTGCCCGACGCTCGGCCTCTTCCAAGGCTGACTGTTGCTGATCGAGTTCGGCTCGATTGTGATGAACCCTGGCAAGGAGCAGGGAAAGCTCGGGCTGCGGGCCAAGCCTCGAATCGAGGGAACGAATCATTCCCGCTATTTCCGCCTGGTTGTGATCATCGAATCGATAGCCGGGGACCGAACGCAACAAGTCGGCGGCCACACTGGCGTTGCCTGCTCCCATTAAAGACTTCGCGGCAAAAACCAGGCCACCCCCGGCGATAAGGACCGGCCCGAGTAGCTCGGCGCTCAGGGTGGAAAACGAACCCCTGCTCCTCAGCGCGGCGTCAACCGGACGGGCAACGCTTAGCCAACCGTCGCTGCGCGCCACCACCGGAAGGCCATCGGCAATGGCGCGGGCTAGGCCCCCTGGACCAGCGAACGCAGTAACGCAAGATCGAGAGAACGAGGCCAGATAGGCCAGCTGACCGAAAATATCGAGAGTCGGGCCATCAAGATGTTCAAGACAATCGCCCACAAGCTGCTGGACCCTCCTGCCGGAGTCCCAGCGCTCACCAAGAACTCCCGTTGGTGTTGGCTCCGACTCGCTCAGGTCACTCAACAAAGCCTCGACCAGGGCTGGCCATCCCCTCGTCAAGGAACTGGCCGAGTCCGCAAATACTCCGGCTTTGCTTGGCCCAAGGACCGAACGAGCCAACACCTCGATGTCTTGTCGACTCAAGGCCAAATCTTGCGGGCCCAGGTGCATCACCTTTCGATCGGTGGCCCAGCGCGCCAGTTGGCTTAGTTCTCGGCCGGTAATGACAACCTGGCGACCGGCGACACAGATCATGTCCAAGAGCTCAGGCGGAAGTGTTTCGGTAACCCCATCAATGATGAGCGGGCTACCAACCACTTTGTCTTCACCGGCGATTTGACCAAGGTCAGCCCCACTCAGTTGGACGAAACCCGCATCACCGTTCAAAAGGCATTGGACCAGAAAGGTCTTGCCATACCCGCGCGGCGCCTCAATCAGTACAAGACCGTCCCAACCAAGAATTTCCTCACACAACGGCAAGAAACTTGGAACCACCCCGGACGCGTACTCCCGACTCAACTTGCGAGCAGCTTCCGTCGCTGAAGAGACGGTGGCGAGACGCTCATGGGACAGCTCTGACTTTCACTAGACACATTGGTCCTATCGGGCCATCAAAGCATAGGTGAGTTGGAAGGGGCACGAAAGATGTACCACGCATTGGGCGGAACTTCAGTTCTGGTCAGGGGTCTGGTTTTCGGAATCCGGCCCTCGATCGCATGGCGTTTCGGTATCCCGCTCCCGCCGTTGGACAACCTAACCGCGGACGGCTTTCTTGGATGGCAGGTCGGACTTCGAACAATCATGCAGCGCCATGAACGCGAGCCCGACCTCACCCCTCCTCCGGTCATATCTTGGCTTAGCTCCCAAGCTCACAACAGCCAGCGTCGACGTGTTCCCACCGTCGAGATCCTTGAGTCCCTTCGGCTGAGTGTTTCCTCCTTGGATGACAAAATCCTAGCCATGGACACGGCAAGCTTTGTTCAATGCTGGTCCAAGAACCTTCTGGAGGCGCTCTCAAGCCAGCGAGCGGTCCAAAGCGACGTGTATGTCGGATATTTGGCCAGGGAAACCATGGAGGCCCTTCAACAATTCGAGGGGACCGACGCCCTTCGATCCACGCTCTTCGGCCTCGTCAACCAGACGCGGGGTTCAGAAAACCGGGTGATCTCCGACGCCCAGCGTTCCCACCCTCCAATCGGCCATCGTCACTATTGGTTAGACGTGTTAGCTGGCACCCAAACATGCTCGAATGCGGGCTCTCCGGGACTCGGACATAAGCATGGAACATCCTTGCCGCTTCTCGATTCGGGAGCGCTGGGCTAAGAATGACTGCTCATTGAGAGACTCAGTTCTGGAGGCACGACCTAGGGCCTGTGACCTAACACCCAGGTGCAGGTCTACCCTTGTTGAATCCCTGGAGATGCTGCGACAATCAGCTAGAGCGGCGAGCATCGCTCACTCCATCGGGGAAAGAGATCAACGGGGAAAGAGATCAGAATGGAACAGAGTTGGCTGTCGAATCCAGCCACGAACTCCGTTATCGAAGCGTCGCGAACCCTGACTCTTGGAGGCTGCCGAACCCTGCCATGGGTAGCGGCCCAACTCATTGAAGCCCAGCTTCAGAGCTCGTCTCCCCCAGACTACTCTTCTGGCCACATCGCTCGGGCCCCAGACTCAGGGCGGGTGGCCATCGAGGCGCTCGCCGCCTGCTACCGAGCACTATGCATCTGTGCGGTGTCCCCAAACATAGCTACACCAGGACGAGCATTGTCCGTCGAGGGCGAGGCCAGCACACGGGCAACCCAGACAATTACTTCCGGGTGCAACGAGATTGGCGAAGCCGGTCCTGCTGGTATTGAAGCCCTCGTGAACAAAGTCCTTCCGTCCATGACGAAAGCCGTGGAGACCACCTCCGGCAAGCGACTGGTTCACGAACTGACAACCTGGTTTCTCCTGGCGTTGAGCACCGGAACGGCTGACACCGGCCCCTCAGCCCAAACCTATCGAGGGATCCTCTTGGCCTACCCATTTCCAGAAGAGCAGATGGTTTGGAAACCTACGCAGTAGCCCTCCGGACCTCAATTCCGTGTGAACGTCTGGCCGCATCAATCAATGCCAAGCAACCTGGGTCCCGTCCTGCGCACTAGAGAACTGCTCGGCTAAGGAGCTCATTCGCTCGATCGCCTCTGCCGCTCTCGGAAGCCTCCGTTGCACTGAACTCGGGGCATCGTCAAACCCAAGAGCATCAAAAACCAGTCGCAGAGTCGTTAGCGGGCTATTGAGATCATTGGCCACTCGATCCAACAGCTCAATGAGTTCTTCTTGCAAACGGGCAAGCTCGATTTGGCGTGAGATCAGAGCCGAATGCTGGGCCTCAAGAGAATGAACGTCGGCCAACTGTCGATGAAGGCGATAGAAGGCCGCGGCATCAAAGTGGCTGTCGGCGAGTTCTACAAAACGATCGTGACTCCTGACGGCCTGCTCATAATGGCCAAGCATTCGGTGAGCCTCAATCTGGCTGCGAAGTAGGTCCCGGGCCCATCGAGCTGGCAGCACGTCCAAATCGTGCCGATCTATGACCTCCAGCAACTTCTCTGGCTGATTGGTCCGCAAGTACACTTCGCAAAGAACGCCAACCAGGCGACCAACATGAGACCAGACTCCCTGTCGAGCGACGACATCAAGCGAAGAAAGGGCAAGTTCCTCCGCCCGCTCGTACTCGCCAGACTCTAAGAGAACCCGAGCGCGGCAGCCATCAAGCTTGGCCGCGTGAACGCTCCCAGGATCCGCAATCTGGATGGCCACCTCCAGGGCTTCCCATGCGCCGTCAAGGTCCCCCGTACGGGCCAGAAGTTCGGCATCAAGACCGCGCATTGAAGCCTCTAGGTCGGGGGCAAACCCCCCAGCACGCGTGAGCCCCTCTCCCAGATAGAGCATGGCCAGGTCCCACTGCTCCTGGTCCTCAAAGAGTTGCGCCAGGTAAAGATAGGTCACGGCCACCGTCGAGTCTTCCAGATTGGGGATTCGAAGAAGGCCAAGATAGTGAACCAATGCCGTCACCGGATCGGACTCTCGGTTGGCCAAAAACCCCAGGCTCATCAAAGACCTGGCCGTCAAGTCGAGCATTTTGGCCGAACGCCCAATTTCGAGGGCTTGGGCGAAGTGGCCACGGGCAGCTTCGGAGTCTCCATGCGCCTCACAGAGCATTCCGCCGGTCGTGCGAACCATCCACGCGAAGAAGGGGTCCCTGGCGCGGGCAGGCTGGTCATTGAGCAGTTCTACGGCCTCAGCATTGAGTGTTCCGGCCTCTTCAAGCTCTCCAACTCCATACAGTCGCACCGCTTCGGCCGCAAGCGCCTCGCCAAGGAGCGCCAGATCACCTCGGTGACGGGCCTCGGCCAGGAGTCCCCCACTTGCTTTAGGGTCTCGCCGCAACTGATCGACGAACAACCGGTTCTTATCCCGGAGCTCACGAATGCTCGCGCTCATACCTTTGCCTTCTGGTGACTCGAGAGTGCAAGACGAACCGAAAAAGTTGCCCCCAAACCCTTGCCCGCCGACTCCACCAACAGATCTCCCCCCATGGCCAAAGAGAGTTGCTTGGCAATGAATAACCCCATACCCGAGGAAGGCTCACCTCCCGTGGGCCGGGCCGACAGGCGGGCGTAGCGACTGAAGACACGCTCCAGATCAAGCTCCGTTAACCCGGGTCCTTCATCCACCACCTCGATGTAGCCGTGGGCAGAATCAGCGAAAGAACGAAGGTGAATCTCTGACTCCATCTCCGAAAACTTGATAGCATTGGAGACAAGATTGGTGAGGATCTGTTCGAGTCTTCCACGGTGGCCCGCGACATAGAAGTTGTCCTCATCAACCCGAAGGTCGATTAGCTTTGCTCGAGCAGCCAGCCGGTTCTCATCGACGACCTGATGAAGCACACTGCCGACCTCAACTGGCTCGAATTCGATTGCGAACGAGCCGTTGGTTATCTCTCCGACGGTAGCAACCTGATCAACAACACCTTGCAGACGACGAACCATTTTGGCGCCGGTTCGCACACGGGCGCCAATTTCGATGCCGCGAGCCGACCTCACAGAGATGCTCCGAAGTACGAGACCAAGAGCGGTGAGTGGAGACCTCAGCTCATGAGCGATCACGTTGAGCAAACTCTCTCGATCTGATCTCAGTAGTTCGAGTTGTCGGTTCCTTTCGTCTATCTCACGGTTCTTCTCCCGCAGATCCTGCGACTGATGAGGGCGTTGCTGAGCTCGACAATAGAGATGGAGATCAAGCCTGCGCCGGTCCGTCAACTGACGGAGGAAGCTCTGATAGGTGACGACATGGTCCCACTGCCCAAGAGCACGATGAGCCTCCACTAACTGATGATAGGTCTGTTCGTACTCAAGCTTGACTTCCCGATCAAGGCCATCGACAAGCACCTTGATTGCGTGCTCAAAGCACCTGAGCTCAATCAGAATCTCACCCTGAAGGGCTACAGCTTTTCGACGGCTCCCCACCCATCCCGCCTGACCGAAGAGTTGTACCGACTTCGCTGCCAGCGACTGAGCCTCTCGGAGGTTGCCCGAGAATCGCGCCATGGTTGCCCGGTGAAGCAAAACAAATGGCGCTGCTTGCGGTGAGAATCTCTCAAGGGAGTCGAGCACCTCGTTCGCCCTAGCCAAGTGACCAAGTTGGATCATGATCGAACAACGGTTGCTTTCGAAAAGGAACGGCACTCGGATTCTTGCATCGGTCAACGTGTCGATTGAGGACTGTTGATGCTCCAGAGCGGCCTCGGGGTCTCCCAGACTTTCGAGCGTCAGACCCAGCTGGCAGTGTGCTATTGCAATGGACCAGGGCAAGGAGCTTTCCGCAATCGACCGGGTGAAGCACTTCTTTGCGTGATCAAAGGCCCCAACTCGCCAGGCCAGCTGGCCGCCAAGGTTCAGTGTGTGCGCAAGGGCATCGGGATACTCGATTGCCGAAACCAGGCTTTGGGCCTGGGTCGCATGGTGTAGAGCAAGATCGTAACTCCGAGCGTTTAGCGCGGCGAAAAACTGAGGAAACGACAACCCCCAGTGCAGCGACGGAGTAAGAGCCAGGCCAAACGTATCGGTCACCAGACCAGCGACCTGGTCGAGGGAGGGCTGTTGACCAGCAATATCCTCCTGTGCCTCACAAAGGTTGGCACTGGTCACCAAACACTCCAAAACACAGGCCTCGCATCCAATGCCCAAGGCCTCCAAAAGAAGGCCCCTCCTACGTTCGGATCCAACACCATCGGATCGAAGGCCGATCAACTCCTCCCGAACCTGGTGACAAAGCTCCTGTGTCTCGTTCATGCCATACCCCCAAATGCCACCACCCAGCTTTCGTTTGATAGCCGTATCCTCCGTGGAGAGTATGCCACTTCCCCTCTCCCGCTCCCGCCAGAACGTTCTCACTCTGGTCCTGATTACTACCATGATTGCCTCAACATTTCAGATGTTCGCTCTTGGCGTTCTCGCAGCACCAATGCTTGAAGATCTGGGAATCAGCCGGTGGGCCCTCGGACTCGCCGGTGCAATCAATACCTTGGTGGGCTCCCTGACCGCACCAATCACCGGCCGCATCACCGATCGGATCGGAGCTCGCCGATCTGTGGTGATGATCGGACTGCTTGCTTCGTGCGGCATGACCCTTATGGCTCTCTCATCCAGCCTCTGGACTCTGGCTGGGGCTAGCGTCGCCTCGGGAATTCCACAGGGTTGGGGGAACCCCGCGACCAATGCGCTCATTGGCCAGTCGATCGCCCCCGGACAACGAGGAACAATTACCGGAATTAAACAGTCCGGTGTGACACTGGCCCTGTTCTTGTCCGGAGCGACCCTGCCCCTGCTCACCCAACGGTCTAGCTGGCAGGGGGCCGCCGGAGTCTTCGCTGGTGTCTTCGCGTTGTTTGCCGTATTTAGCTTTGTCGCAACATCAGGTTCGTCCAATCTCAGCCAAACGTCGCCTCAGTCCCGCTCTTTGGCTGCGGGGCCGAAGGATCCCGTCCCGACTTATATATGGCAGATGGCCATCTTCGCCCTCTTGATGGGAACATCGAGTGGCGCCATTGGCCGCTTCCTCCCTCTGTTTGCCGAGGAGGTACTCGGGATGGGGCGAACCCCTGCAGGAATGCTTATTGCCGTGGTCGGCATCGGCGGAATCATCTTTCGCATTGGCGTTGCCCGCCTGGCCGAACACCGGGTCGCCCCCAGACGGCTCCTCCTGGTACTTTCGGTGACTGCGGTCGGGACATCATTTCTGCTACTCGCCGCCCACTCGGTTGGGTCATGGCTTCTTTGGCCAATTGCCATCCTCTACGCCTTTGGTCACATTGCTTGGAATGCGGTGGTTAACCTCGCAATCATCACCAGTGTTCGCAACGCTGACGCTGGTCGATTTTCTGGAATCGTGATGCTGGGCTTTCTTTTCGGACTCACCATTGGCACCCCAATAACGGGTTGGGTGGTGGATACCTTCGATAGCTACCAGCCCGTCTGGATCGGGGCAGCAACCTTGGCCGCGGTCGCAGCTGCGGTTATCTCCCGCCCTCCACCCGACGACGCGGAACGCTTACCCGCTCAAGGTCTACCGCAGCAGTAACATCCTCATGGACCTCTTGAGCCTCTCGGACAAATGCCTCGGAGTCTGGGTGACGTTGAGAGAAATGGGTGAGCAGCAGCCGAGTGACCCCAGCCTCCGACGCAATCCGAGCGGCCTGGGACGCAGTCAAATGCCCGTATTCAGCAGCCAGATGCCGCTCGGATTCCAGGTAGGTGGATTCACAGACCAACAGGTCGACACCTTGAGCCAGTGCGAAGGCGTTGTCGCATAGGCGGGTGTCCATGATGAAGGCCATCGACTGGCCGGGCTCGACCCAGCTAAAATCCTTCAGGTGCACGGTTAAGTCCCCGACCATGACCGAACCCTCTCGGACAAGTCTCCCAACCGCTGGCCCCTCCACACCAAGTTGGGCCAGCCGAGCCCCATCGACCTTGAGGCGGTCTTCCTCCTGGACTCGGTAGCCAACGGTTGTTACCCGATGATCGAGGTGGCGGGCCACGATTGCTAGCTGTCCAATGGAACCATTGGCTCCGTCTTGGGTGATTGGATGACGTTTGAGGCCGACCGGGTCATTCCAGATCGTTCCTGTCCTCAACCGCTCAAGATAGTCGGCTCCATCGGCCGGAAACCAGATTGGCATGGGCGTGGTTGCGCCATCAAGAACGCGCCGCTGCAAGAACCCTGGTATCCCAAGAGAGTGGTCACCATGGAAGTGAGTTACCAGGCACCCGGTTGCCCGGGAGATGGTTAGCCCCGCCAACAGACACTGACGCTGAAACCCTTCGCCGGGGTCAAAAACTAGGAGTTGGTCGTCCCAACGCAGCGCATAGCCATTGTGATTCCGGTGCCGGGTTGGAGCTTGGGAAGCGGTCCCGAGGACCACAAGTTCTTTGGTCATGAGACCCGCCTAATCAAACAAGGCCTTGATAGACATCGGGGTCTTAATTCCTCTTTGTGCCCCTGTGCTATTGGCTGCACCGGCGAAGCGGTCGAGGTTCAACTCTTTTCGACTCTCTTCGGAGACTGCCATGAGATTGGGGTCAAGCTGTATTCCGGTGCCATCGGCCACCCGGACAAGGCCGTTGAACACTGCCACCGTGGCGGCCGCCTCGCTGAGGCCGGCTTGGCCAACAACACCAACCAAGCAATCGCGGGTTCGGTCCAGTTCAACCGAAGGTCTGCCAGCGGCCGCAGCTGCAGAGAATGCAATGAGTTCTCGACCTGCGGGTACTCCCGCATCGCTCGACTGGCTCGACCCGGTCCCAACAGCCGCCTCAAGGTCGATTTCAAGCCCGAGCGCTTCACCACTCGCACGGAGCAGCGTTGTGTGGGCGGTCGTTCAGTAGAAACATTCTAGGAGCGATGTTGTTCGGGCGGCCACAAGTTCGACTTGGGCCCGACTGAGTGCTCGGTTCCAGGTGACGTCGTAGAACTCGGACCCATGGGAGTACAAGGCATCGACCAGACGACGCCATTGACTGTCGGTGATTGGCACCAGCGACAGTGATCGGCTCACATTGGCCCGAGTTTTCTTCAACGATTGGGAGACCCAGGCCCCAACGTCTCCAACCCCGTCGGGTCGGATCTCCGCTGGTGTTCCGTCTCTACTTGCTGGCGGCTCACCTGGAAGCTGGCCCATCGCTACCTCATAGGTGTCGAGCACTGCCGCGATTGCAACCACGCCGACAACTTCGGTATAGGTCTCCTCCCCAATCTCGGCTATCGACGTTTGTGCCCATTTACTGGTTAGCCGACCGGGATCAGAGGCAACTCGATGAGCCACATCAACCTCGACGGCGCTAAGAGTCTCGCCCGCCGCGTGGTGGCCTGTGACCGCGTTAGGGCTAAGGGCCTGGCGACGCTTCAGGTCCAAAGGATTGGTCTGGGCGTCCCGGGCACTCATCCACACTTCAAGCCGTTGAGCTCCCGTTAACCAGTCTCCCGGACCCACCAGATCACGTCCTGCCTGGCCCAGTGCTTCATCGATTGAGATCACACCTTGATTCTAGGGCGTCCTAGTCAGCGGTGACGGGTCGTTGGTGTTCCATCAACAATCCAAGGGGGTGATGATTTTGTGTCCGGGATCCACCAAGGTGATGGAGCGAATTCTAATCAGCATGATTAATGCCACGCTGGCACTCAGGCTGGCGTATCCGCCGAACAGCCAGACCTCACCAAGTGAGCCATAGACAACCGGCGCAAAGAGAGAGGTCACGGTGGCCACGCTGAGCCCGACGGTTTCCAAGACCGCAGAGCCAATGGCCACCCGTTCTGCCCCGGTTGCTTCAAGGACCAGGACCTGTCCCCCCATCATCATGGCGGATTCTCCAGTTCCCTGGAGGAGGCCGACAACACCGATGGCTAGGGGGTTTGGAGCGAGTCCGAACAGGGTCATGGTGGCCAAGGCGAGAAAGACCCCGGGCAACAAAACACGTGTTCCACCTACCCGTTCGGAAAGGGCGCCGAATCGGCTTGGAAAAACAAGCAGGGGAAGGCCAACACTGAGAATCACGACAGTTGTCATCCTGTCGGACGCACCAAGGTCGGTGAGGTACCGGTCGATGACCGAGTCGAATACCCCGATGAAGCCAAAGACGATTACTTGAACCAGGATCGCTACCTGGACCCGAGGGAGCCGAATCAGGCTTGGAATATCGGAGTAGTCGACATTGGCGACCGCGACGGGTGCCCGGGCGATTCGCCGAATCGTCGGTGGCCCTACAACCAATATTGCGAGACCAACGACCAGGAACGGTGAGGCAAAGGAAATAGAACCAAAGACCAATCCGATGACCGGACCAGATACGAACCCTCCGACTCCGGTGGAAAGAAGGTACCCAACCTTTTCTCCTCCCCCTTGAACATCAAGGCCAATAAGGGCCTTCCTGGCGACCACCCCAAATAGCCCCAGTCCAATGCCAACCAAACCTCGACTGGCCACCAGGCTCCAGGTCTGATCTGCATAGGCGAAGCCGACAGTCCCAACCACCGCGCTCGTGATCGATGCCCATGCCAAGATAGAAATCTGCCCTCGATCGGCGAAGGGTGAGAGAGCCAATTGGGTGATGAGTGCCGCAATGAAACCGGCAGAAACGACCAGGCCAAGCTCCAGGTTCGAGAGGTCGTTGGCCTCCTGCACATCGGCCATGAAAATGAATCCGACTCCGAGGGCTGCAGCCATGAGGAAGTTCGTGGCATAGCAAAGACGAGGCATCGCCCGCACGGTAGCAACAGTTCTGGGCCTTGGACCGCCTATTTTCTACTGATCTCAGCCTTCAGCCAACCGCCAAAGTCAGCAAACGCTCGCCGAAAAACGCACTACTAGTGGTCTCTCTGCCACCCTCCGCCCGAAGTTACGTTTTTGTGTCATGGGTATATGGGTGAACTTCCCCGTTTGCCTCCAAGGGGCTTGACCCTTCACCCTAGGATCACCAGACGATGTGTGTGGAAGGGGGTGTTAAAATGACTGACGGATCAACCTGGAGCTGATATTCAGCCGATGTCCTGAAGGAAGGCGGAATGACGATCATGACCCCAGGGTCGCGGTCGCTCGTTCCGCCTTCCTCTCGTCCTTTTTAGTGTCAAGCTTGGCCATAGCGCGAAGTACGACCAGGCAAACCACGGCGCAAATCGCCAGTGCCCATCCGGCGGCGTTGGCCGGGCTCGTCCGCTCGGAGAAGAGGCCACCGCCAAAGGCTCCAACCCCCACCGCAACATAGACCGAAGCCTGGAGCACCGCGAAGGTTCCCACTCGAATCTCTGGTGGAATCCGTCGACCCGCAACGATGTTCCCGGTTGTCGACAGGACAAAAATTCCCCCAACGCTGGCGTAGCCGATGAATATGGAGACTTGGTCCATACCGATCCATAGCAGACCAGAGGCTGGCACGGATGAGAAAAAGGCCATTCGCACCCCTCGCCGCAGCAATGTCACATCATCTCCGCGTGAATCAAGACTCCAAATGATGACCAATGTTGCCAGGGGAACTGTCGCTGCCAAGAAACCAATTGAGCGAGCAGTCATACCGCCGACGACCTCCCCATAGACCGGTATTTGGGTCTCGACGGCATTAGCAAGAGCGACGGTGATTACTGTGGCCACAACAGCCAGAAGTGAGATGGGATCTGAGCGTAGAAATCCGAAGGCTTGGCCAAAGCTAGGCGAGGCACCCGTTCGTTTCGAACTTGCACCGGTCGTCCGGATGAGGGCGATCAACGAAGCAGACCCAAAGAATGTCAGGCCGTTCAAGACTAAGGCACCCGAAGGTGAGAAGGCCGCGGCGAGCATTCCGCCTAGTCCAAAGCCGGCTAGCTGCGCTACTTGATTGACACCATGGGTTGCCTGAATCGCATCGGCATAGTCTCGCCTCGTCACCACATCAGCGATCAGAGCAGAGCGATTCGCCTCGAAAATTGGGTCAATGAGAGCCACAAAGAAGACCAATCCGAGCAGGCCTACCAACGGCAACTCGACAAACCCCAGTATCAGGAACACGATGCCCCGGGTGGCGTCGCACGCCACCAAAAGTCTTCGCCGGTCGAAACGGTCTGCCTTGAGGGCGAGCCATTGCCCTGGCCCGAGCCAAGGAATGGTCAGTAGGGCGGTGGTAACACCGACCAGTAGATCGCTATCGGTGCGCGCAAATACTAGCAATGCAAGGGCTAGGCGGGCCGACCAATCGCCCAATTGCGACACGATTGTCCCGGCTAACAGCAGCCGGAATGACCGGTTCGATGGCAGCCGCATCACCTAACTCTGGCACGCTCTGACCCTTAGGATGAGCATGCGTCGAAATTGAACACGATCGAGATCTGACGACTCGTCCTTGACCGCCTTGACTACGAACAAAACCTTGACTATCTTGACACTATGACAGCACCGTGGATTGACCAGGTCACCAGCGCCTTTGAAGAGACCTTGACGGAGATTGTCGGCCAGGCAAACCCACACCTCGATCCCGTCGAGACCGGTCGAGCCGCGGCG
Source organism: Actinomycetes bacterium (assembly GCA_024276425.1). GTDB lineage: Bacteria > Actinomycetota > Acidimicrobiia > Acidimicrobiales > SZUA-35 > JAJRQY01. The sequence goes on from JAJRXF010000081.1 coordinate 22,841, forward strand.
TTGGAGGCAGTCGCCGGCTCTCTCTGGACCGACGAATTCGGCCCATTTTACGACTCCGAAGGTGTCCGAAATCTTTTGGGAGGGATCTCCAAACAGGCAGTCAGTGACCGGGTTCATCGACATCGCCTCTTGGCTCTTCGCACCGGATCGGGGCGGCTTGTTTACCCCGCCTTTCAGTTCTCTGGTCGCTCAATCATTAATGGACTTTCCGACATACTCGCCGTCGTCGCTCCAGACAATACCGAAGCCTGGTTCACCGCCTCGTGGCTGACAACCCGCGATCCGGCTCTTCAGCATCGAACACCAATCGAGGCCCTACAGGCACATGACCGGGACCAGGTCCTGGCC
>JAJRXF010000082.1 GCA_024276425.1 Actinomycetes bacterium
AGTTCGATGAGATCTTCGGTCGAGAGGCTGGCTGGAACGGTCGAGTCGAGCCCCATCTGCTGGAGATGGCGCTGACCGTGACCGTCGGCCTCGAGCGGGTCATAGAACCCAATCAGAGCAATGGCCGATTCTCGGGCCGCCGAGACGAAGGGAACGGACAGCCAACTGGTGTCATCGTCGACAATGACCAGATCTAACTGACTATCCAGAGCCTCCCGTGCGTCCCGCAGAAGGGTGACACTAATATCGGCCACATGGTCACGACAGTGACGCTGAAGAGCACTACGCCACGGGCGAGAACTCAGGGCCAACCCAACGGTGATCTGCTCACTCACGATGTGGCCTCCTCTGCGGGAAGGACAATGACCGAATCCGAGACGGATTGTTCTGAAGGTGCGGGAGTGGAAACGCTGAGGACAGGGGCACCAGTGGAGCGGACCACTTCGACATCTCCCGCCCGCAGGGCTGACGCGATCTGAAGAGCCTCTTGATCGGTGACCTGAATGGTTATCCAAGACTCTTGTCCTGCACTCGACCCAAACGCTCCAGCGGCTGAGTTTCGCGGAAGACGGGACACCGCTGAATCGGTGACCACATAGCGCAGGGTTCCGGTGATGTCGGCACCAATCAGGTCGACGCGATCGCCAATTCGAAGTCCGAGGCCATCAATGGTCGAGCGCCATACGGGTATGGCGATTGTGCGAAGGGTGTCATCGTCGACCACGGCCCGGATGTCGCGAACAAGCAGGGGTTCACCAACACTAAGGTCTGTCCCAAGCTGAGCGGGTTCCAAAAGATCTTTGCTGGTCGCCAGTTGACCAACGAGTTCGGAGTCGGCCCGAAGTTGGATGGTGGTAAATGAACTAGCCTCCAGGCCACTTCCCGCCACCAGGTCTTGACTTGCAACCACAATGTCGACGGTTTCCTGGCGATCACGCAGGACCGAGGTAACGGTTAGAAAGGTGATGATTGCCGCCATCACCATCAGAGCGTGCGCCATGGTGAAATGTCGTGGAACTCGTCTTGTGGCCTTCATCGAATGCCGCCATCCCCTATGTTTGGCCCCGCGGGGCTACTACCTCTACCTCCGGCAATCGGTCTGTCGCCGTGGAACGAAGGTAGTGTCGGGTACACCGGTGGCAGAAGTGCCACGAGGGCCTGTCACAAGCACGCAGCGTGACGGCGATTTCTGCCAACATAGCAGCAAGTGAACGCAATTGAACGCTAGTATGGAACAATGCGTGAACCCAAGGACGGATATGAAGCGGTCCGAGAGACCTATCCACCGATGCTCAATACCGCTCAGGTAGCGGAATTGCTAGACCTAAACACCCGCACCGTGTTGACCATGGCCAACGACGGCAGACTCCCAGCCAGTCGTCTACCCGAGTCTCGCAAGTTCCACTTCCTGTTAGAGGATGTGATCAAAACGCTGAAGGGCAACCGGGTGATCGCCACCCTGGACTATGACCCATCCCAAACCCCCTTCGCAGAAGCCGACGACTCAGGGAAGTCTCCATAGCCAGATGATGGCGTCAAGGGGAATGACCCACTCGGCCAGAGTCGTGTGAACCTCGACGGCCGAGCCAAGCACCGCGACCACCGAACCCTCGATGGCCTCCCCGCTGACGCGCTCGATGTGCAACAACTCAGCGGTTTGAACTGACTCGCGTAGTCTGGCGATCAGGGAGCCCGGATGACCAGTGGTCACCGAGCGGGGCGCGCCATAGACGCGCGAGCGCTGGATTCCTGAAAGCGGACCAAAGGCAACGTCGACCCGACGGCCCTCGGCGGTAATGATCCGAACTAGTGTCGGACCGACATGCTCAATCTCTCCCGTTAAGGAGCGACCGGCCGCTTCGATCCGGATAGCAGATCCCTGCTTCCCGAAATCAATGAGCACGTCCCTCACAGTTCGATTTGAAGCTGCTAGCTGGGCCGCCGAGGCCTCTACTTCTTCCTGAAACGCCCTGGCTTCCTGGCGAAGATGACGCAAAGAACGTTCGTCCGTCACCCCCACCCATCGGTCGTATGTAGCGAAGATCAAGTGGCAAAGTTTATTTCCTGTTATTTATCTTGACAACGGTCATATATCTTTGTTTACATTTATAGATGATACAAGGCATCCAACTCTCCGACAAGACCGGTCAGAACACACCGTTAGGTTTTCCGTCGGTTGGGATTTCGCTTGGGCTAGGACTAGCTAGTTTGATCGGCCTGTGGCTCAACCGCCCGCAGATGGGTTCGCTGGGAGTAGAGGCCGAGGATGCACTAGTGGCCTTCGCCTGGCTAGGGGGACTAGCCCTAGCTCTGTGGTGGACGCTGAGCCTCGCGATTTGTCTCGTCGTCGAGCATTCACACTCCGACTTCCTCCGTCACCTCAGTCACCGAATCAGCATGCCAATAGTCCGCCGTATGGTCCAAGGCTCTTTGGCCCTCGGACTCGTGGCCCTGCCAGCTTGCGCCAACCAACAAGGGGATCGACCGGAGATGGCACTGGTTGAGTCTGGCGTAGGGACCACCACGCTGGGGATCGAGGTGCCAATGACGACGACCGATTCGGTTACAACTCCTCCCACCATGCCCTCAAAGGCACCACCAACCACTGAAATCGTTGGCCAACCTAACGAGGATTTTCCTGGTGGGCAGGACGGAGAAGCCGATAGAACCCCCGCAGCCGAGCCAACAGCCGAGCCAACAAAGCCGAATCACACCGTTGCCGCGGGCGAGAACCTGTGGACCATCGCCAAGAGCCGACTCCAAGTCTCGGGAACTCCCAATCCCACAACGGCTCAGATTGGTTCCTACTGGGTGGACATGATCGAAGTGAACCGAGAATCACTCAGCTCCGGTAATCCCAACCTGATCTATCCCGGTGAAGTTCTAAGGATGCCTGCAGTTTGAGAGGCAACTAAAACGGGCTGAGGCCCAAGCGATTCCGAAACGCTGTGAGTTCACCGAGGTGGTTGTAGCCATGACCCACAGCCTCCCAAGAAAGATAGAACGAGGCGGGCTTGGCCTCCCACATGCCATACAGCCAGTCAAAACGATCGCGCGGAGTCCCGATCTGTTCCAGGACGGCAAGGCTGTCAGGAACCGTGTCCAACACCCTCAGATCCCCATTGGCCAGCCACGCCCTAGTCTCATCGATGACGGCCAGGAAGTAGTCGACGACAGCCTGAGGCTTCAGCAGAGGAAGAAGGTCGAGGTCTTCGGCCTCGGCCAGCCCGCGCCAGGAGTCTTCCCGAACCCCGACCCGCTCGGACCACTGCTCCAATACTTCAGGCACACTCCGTAGGACCCCATTGACTGCTAGGTCATGATGGCGTGCGGTATGCCAAACCATGTAGAGGCCAGCAATCCCTCCATTGTCGGCTCGCTCGACCAAACGTTCGCTGGGCACAGCGGCGAAGATCCCGTTGGCTAGTCGGTTTCGGAGCGATTCCAGATCAGCGGCAATCCATGTGCGAAGATCCATCACCTAACCATATTGGGAATGCCAAATCGATGACGAGGTTGGTAACACAATGGTATCTATCACCGCAGAACTTCTTTCGGACTACCGAATCGACATTACCAATGGAACCCATACTTGGAGAGCAGACGAACCGATTGATGTTGGCGGGGACAACACCGGCCCCAACCCCTATGACCTGCTTCTCGGCTCCCTGGCGGCCTGCACCTCAATAACCCTGTCCATGTACGCCAAACGCAAGGGGATACACATCACCTCACTCTCGGTTGAATACTCCCATGACAAGGTCCACGCGGATGACTGTGAGCAGTGCGACGACAAGCACAAGGGCATGGTTGACCGGGTTACCTCACGAATCTTTATCGACGGTGACTTCGACGATGCCGTGCGAAAGCGCTTTGAGTACATCGCCCAGAACTGCCCCGTTCACAAGACCCTGGCCAACGGAGTGGTTTTTGACGAGATCGTCTTCGCCGGGTGAACCCAAGGCCTTCTATTCTGGCTCCAACACCCCGATAGGAAGCCGACGAGTAGTGAGTTCCCGATAGCTGGCGAAGTCTGGATATCCGGCGGTGAGTAGGCTCCAGCATTCTTCATACTCCGCTGAATCGGTCACCTCCCGAAAACGCACCGGAAATCGCCGACGACTCACCTCCACCGTTGCGGTTCCGCAAGCCTGCAGGTTCCGAAACCAATTCGGAGTCTTGTCATTGCCCGCATTGGATCCGCACACGACATAGGAGGCCCCTCGCTCGATTCGCATCAACATCACCGGACGTGACTCCCCCGACACCCGGCCAACGACATCAACCAGGATCACCGGCTTGCGAAGAAACTTGCCGAAGAGGCGACCATCGAATCGTCGGTAGAGCGTTGCATGAGTCCGCGATGTCAGCCGGGCAACCGGGTCCAGCCTGGTTGACAAGAGGTTGGCCGCTCGTCCAGTAATTGAAGGCATAGCTAGAGGCTAACTCTCCTCGTGGCACTGGGGTTGTTGGCCCTAAAAGTGGATGACTTCGAACAAGACAGCCTTGTCAACCCCCAACCGGGGTCCAGCGGCTTCGGCTGCGGTGGTGAGGAAGGTCGGGACGTCTCGCATCGGGCCCTCCAAGTGATCGAGGTAGACCCGGTGATGTTCCAGTGAGGCAATTCCAGCATCAAGAGTCTCACCAATGTCAACACCATGAGTCGGCAAAATCGACCCACCAAAGGCCACAAACCGAACCCCACCCCACGCCTGGTTGGCCGGCTCACTCTCCGAGCCTTCGTGCTGGAAGAGCCAGGGGTTCCCAGCATCGCGAACGGCGTCAAGAATCGACCGGCCGACCGCACGATGGTCGGGGTGGTTCCAGCTTCCCGGACCCCAGTCGTCGTGATGGTTGATCGAAAGGATCACCTCTGGTCGATTGGACCGGATCGACCGGGCTAAGTCTGCGCGCAGGCTCACACTTTGTTCGATCAGCCCATCCGGATAGTCAAGAAACTCAACATCACTCACCCCGACCTCCGCACAACTGGCGATCTGTTCATCCACCCGAAGCGGGCCAACCTCGGAA
>JAJRXF010000083.1 GCA_024276425.1 Actinomycetes bacterium
CTGGAATGACCATCGGGCCCACAGCCTGAGGGATCGAGTGTTTTGGGTCATGGCCTATGACACCGCCGCCCGAGCCGACGAACTCCTCGGCCTCAACATTCAGAACATTGATATCGCCAATCGTCAAGCCGCCATTGTTGGCAAAGGCGGCTCAGCTGAAACCATCTACTGGTCAAGCGTGACAACGCGGCTTCTTCCCCGCCTCATCGACAACCGCGATGCTGGCCCTCTGTTTATTGCCAGTCGCAAACCACAGCCCCACAACACCCCTGCTGCCTCGGACCTATGCCCAGCGACCGGCAAAGCACGCTTATCGTACCGGCGGGCCGAAGAAATCTGGAAGACCGCGTCAGGTGGCCACACGTTGCATCAGCTACGCCACTCCCGCCTCACTCATCTGGCTGAAGCTGGGGAGGACGTGACCATGATCAAAGCCAAATCCCGCCACCGATCACTACGGTCCTTGGAACGCTATGTGAACCCCTCACCCACAGCCATCAAGAACATGACCGACCGACACGACCCAAACAGGCGTCACTAGTCGTCAAGCCCGTTGAAGGCACCTTGAAAATGACGGAACCCCGGGAGCGGCTCGAAAGTCGCCAGACCTGGGTTGTCGACATACATACTATCCACTCAATGCACACCAACACCCAACACCCTGCAGCCAGGCCACCCCAACAATCCAGAGACCAACAAACGGCATCACCAAGAACCCCTAGCCGATCCCCGAAGTCCTAGCTAACTAGCAACGCACACTCCCCCGAAAAACCAACGCACCCTCAACCGCATTCTCACCATTCGGGTGGTGGTCTCAGTTCAATACCACCCACAACTGATTGCAGTAAGTACGGATATCAGTAATGCAGTTCGTGTCTGAGAAGGCCGAAAACCTGTGAGCATTAGCTCTGGGCGAGAACAGTCCAACCATCAGGAGCCCGCAAGGGATAACCCTCACCATCAGCAGTCGGACGTATGACCAGCTCTGGCATCTGGTTGTCGCGCACGTGCCGCAGGAACACACGGAGGTACTTGGAGGCAACCGTGTTGAATGAATGCCTCGTGATACCTCGGGAGGGGGGAGCAATGACTACGACCTCGACCCCGTAGGACCGAACAGCACGCACCGCTGGCAACAGATCTGTATCGCCAGTGACCAACAGTTGAACCTCTGCACGCTCCCCTACCGGCTTGGCAGCGTCACGGACCATCTCCACGGCCAGGTTCACGTCAGTTTGTTTCTCAGTTTGAAACCCAACTGCTGTTCCACAGGTCTCACAGGTCCGTTCTTTCATCTCGTAGTTCCCCTTGAGAATCTGAATGGAGGAACAATGCTCTTCAAGAGCTTGAAGGTAGAGGTCTTGTCGCCGTGCGGATTGCTTGTTGGCGACCATGCTTGTGCAATAGATCACTTGCTCGACCCGCAGTGAACGCCCAAGCTCTCCGCCAGCATCCACGGCAAGTGACTGGGCAAGGCCCTCCACATTAAGCCAACGGAACCGATGCAGGCCTTCGTCTCGCATCCCGTAGTAGAGATTCAAGGCGTCAATGAAAGCAATGGTGCGACTGCTCAAGCGCTCAACTCCTGTCGTCGTTGGCCGATATTGAACTGCCGAATGCGTCAAATGCCGAACCGGCATGGTGTATACTGGTACTAAGCCGTTTCAGCGGGTGACCGCTGAGAATGAGAACGCCCTCCACGTTTGTGGGGGGTTGTTCTGCTTTTAGACCTCGAAAGATCATACTGAAGTCCGGATATCAGTGTTGCAGTATCTACTGCAATCCGACTCAATTGATGTCTTGCAAGATGTGGTCAGCCAGTACCGGATCTGTCGAGAGACGAGTGAGTAAGGCACGAATAACTGAGCTGGCGTCGCTGTCTGCTTCTATCGCGAAGATCTTGAGTTGTTTGTGGAGTACGGGGTCCAAATCAACGGTGATTCGTACGGGTTTCACTCGTGGTGCTTTCTTCGTTCTCTCCCCCGCGGTCCTCTTTATTGGGCTGGAGGCAGCCTTCTTGCGACGTAGTACGTTCTCGGCCATCTAGGCAACCTCTTCCATCTTGAGTTCTTCCAACAGTGGTTCATAGGCATCGAGCCGACTGATGAGCGTTCCCCCGGCCAGACCGATCGCCTCTCGTTGGGGGATCTCCGTTGTGAAGACGGTCAGTCCGTCTTCAGTGAGAATTTCACGGATATCTCGTTGGGATCTTGTTCCGCGCCGAACGCGAGTCAACAACAAACGGATACGCAAGTCGTCATTGAGAACAGCAGCCTCAGAAGCCAATTCCAGCATTGCTTCAATGCGATCGAGATCCAGAACGGATGGCTGAACGGGGATGATCACCAGATCAACGGCCCGCATTGCTGAGGCCGTGATGCCAGGATGACCTGGGGGAGTGTCGATTACTAAGTGGTCACAGGTCGAGGCAGGGAGATCCGGCTGATGGTTCGGATGAGGCAGAGTTGTCGCCAGGTGTAGAAGCAGCGGGAGCCTGATCCGGCGACGCCGGTATGTAGGGCTGGTACGGATACTCGCCAGTAGTGGAGTTGGCGGTGGGTGACGTTGGCATGCTCTTGGACCTCGATGGGGGTGTAGAGCCTGGCCCTTTTGGTGCTAGGTGCTGGTGGCGGTTTCTTGAGAGCTGGTGGCGGTTTCTTGAGAGCTGGTGGCGGTTTCTTGAGAGCTGGTGGTGGTGCTGGTGCTGGATCAGGTAGCCACTTCAGTCGTATTCCAATTGGGTCTAGAGCCGGTTCTGGGATGTACCAGGTGGCGGGGCGACTGGGGTCTTTTCTCTTGGTTGCCTCGGGGATCTTCCCGTCTCGTATCTTGCGCCAGATGGTGGTTGGAGTGACGCCCAGGTGTTCGGAAGCCTCGGCAAGTGTTAGCTCGCTCATTGGTTGAAACCTAGTCGACCTGGCGGATGACGGTTACCGAGGGATCGAGGAAATTACAGGTTTGTAGTGTGATATCCGCGCGTGACGACACATTTCGCGCGACTGTTAAATCATGGGCTTGCCGAGGCTAGATGAGAACGAAGAAACGGTGTTCGTTGGTTTCAGGCTCTTAGAGAGCTTGGAAGCATCGATGGATGAGTTGGCAGCGACACAGTCAATGAGCCGTTCGTTGCTCATCCGTGAGGCCCTGACCGAATACATCACTGCTCGTCAGCAGGGGGTGGCTGCCTAGACGGGGTGTTGGTAAGAAGTATGTCACCAGAGGCAAACCGCTAAGTCGCAGGACTGTGACCAGGGATTACGCGATTCCCGAAGGCAGAAATTGGCCACAAACGGATGGGTTGTCGACTGAATGCTACAACACTCTGACCTGCGGTTATGCCTCTCGTTTGCCTCTGGTGACACGAACCTTACCAACACCCCTAGGAGAGAACGGCAGCGGCAAGTCGCGGGCGCTTCAGCTGATGGCTGGAAGCGAGCAACCTGGCGCTGGCAAGATCGAGAGAGGAACCGGCTGCGCCGTCTTTGCCGTCGAGAACCTGGACCTTACGCAAACCCTTCGTGCGAGCATGCCGCTCAACGATCCGTTACCGCTAAGGAGTTTCGACGAGTAAGTACTGTCTGCGGTGTGCCGTCCGAGCCCTTTTCCCGCGTATCTGACCTCTCTTCAGGTGAGCGACAGCGACTCCTTCTTGCTGCGGCGAGTTTGAGTCACATACCGCTGATGTTGTTCGACACACCGACAGCCCACCTCGATGTCGACGGCCGGGCAATATGCATCGATCTGTTTGACCGCTTGGTTGCGGAAGGCCAATGCATCGTCGCTACGACACTTGATCCTGAACTAGTCGTACAAACCAATAGTGACGTGTACCGCCTCATCAGTGGCTCATTCGAGCCAATCTAGCCCCGTCTTCGGTTCTTGTTCGATGCGCAGAGGGGGGATCGGAGGCTAGTTAGGAGCCCGACAACACTGTGCCGACCTCCTAACTAGTTGGCGCCAATCAGCTAGCAGATGACAATGAACTGCCGCTACTGACCGAGCTACCGGTACTGCCAGCACAGGCAAGAGAGCCTGCGCTCGAGAACGAGCCAAGGGTTCCCCAAGGCATGTCTCCAGTATCGACGATTTCAACACCAAGGTCAATCAACTCGAGGTCAATCAACTCGCTGTTACTGGGAAACGTTGTGAGGTCATTCATCATCATCTCCTCAGCTCGCCGTCGAAGCAGTGCCACCGGACGAAGCCGTTGCAGCGCAAGAGCCGAACGAACTGGCCGAGCCGAAGGTGCTCAGCGAGCCCCATGTGGCACCGGCAAAGTCGGTGTCAATGTCCTCGATTCCCAAGCCTTCCAACTGAAGGTCAGCAAGTTCGATAGTGATATTGTTACTAGTAGTGTTTTGATCCATGACGGATCTCCTTTGTTCGTGTAAGGGGTTTGGGTGCCATGAGTATCGCTCGAGCGACAGGTCGCTTAGCAGGAACTACGGGGCCCACGCCTGGGCCGGTTTCAGCCGTTGACTCCTCCATCATCGGCTCTGGGGTAGCGTGGGTCGAAGAAATGAATGAGACCGCATCTGATACACGATTTCGAGGTAACTTGTGGGCCCCGACCGCGGCCAGAAGCAATATGGAAGCGGTAGCCCTTGAGCGACATAGACTCAAGGGTGCCGCCGCACTGGACACAGTTCATGTAACCGCCTCCTTGTGATTGGGTTGATCAGCACGCTCAGCGAGAGCCAACATGACCAAGCCCTCTTCAATCGGGGCTAACCCTAGCCGATTGGCCAGAATATGCAGCAAGTTGAACGCATAGTGGGGCTTAGAGCGTGCGCCCGGAAGCACCATCAACTCATCAATCGCCCGCACGATGTCATTGGCAAAAGCGCCTGGGGAAGAACACAGTTGATCATCTGTCCCGACCAAGGTCAGCTGCACCTGGGCGATGAACCGTTGCGCTACTTCTTGTGCCGGTTTCACGCTGCGGAGCCAATACCAAGCATGAGTTCGATAGCTGGATCCGTCAACCGGATCTGTGTGGAGTCGCCCCATGACATCAAGGGCCACGGCAGCGAAGGTACCGATTCGCATCGACTTGCCGTATGGTGTTGCC
>JAJRXF010000084.1 GCA_024276425.1 Actinomycetes bacterium
CAATCGCTGCCAATGGCCCTGCTCCGCGCCAGGGAAAATGTCATGCGCCAGTTCCGAACCGGCCTGGCCGAGCATGGGATCACCGAACAGCAATGGCGAGTACTTCGTGCCCTTTCCGCTCAAGAGGAACCGATCGATATCACGAAGGTGTCTGAACAGACTTTCTTGCTCGGACCCAGCCTCTCCCGAATCGTCGCCAAACTAAGCGAACGTAAACTGATCACCCGGTCCAAAGACCAGGTCGACCAACGCCGCTCCCTTCTTTCCATCAGCCAACAGGGACAAAAGCTCATTGACATTGTTGGCCCGGAGTCCGAGGCAATCTATGCCCGAATCGAGTGGGCCATTGGGCCCAGTGAAGTTGCCCAACTCGTCAAGGATCTCAACCGGCTCGCCGATCAAAATTTCTAGTGCCGGAAAATTTCGCCGTCATGCAGCGTGACCGGATCATCACGACTAGCGTTTCTACCGAACGGCGGGAATGGCTCGTCGCGGGAAAAGGAGCCCTATCCAAATGAAGAGTACTGATCCAAACCAGGCAACCGGTAAGCCAAGATCCACTCGAAAGGTCGGACTTCGCTCGGCGGTAGGCCTTGGCCTGGTTTTTGCCATGGTCTCAGCCGCGGGTGCAGCCGGTGCAACCTATGCCTTCCGAGTACGCGGCGGAGGGGAGGGAAGGGCCACGCTGGCATGCGGTGGAGGCGTGAGTTCCCTGGCGCATGACCTGAACGTTGCCGCACCAATCTTCCCCGGTGACCCAGAAACCTCGGTGGAAATCTTTGCCAACATCGCCGACGATGGCTACCTGGTCGAGGCCCTATCCTTGGCTACTCACACCGGAACCCATTTGGATGCCCCCGGCCACTTTATTGAGGGAGGGCGCACCGTTGATCAACTCGACAGTAGTGAGTTCATCTGGCCGGCCTACATCATTGATGTGCGCGACCGCATGGAGGAGGAGGGTCCAAACTTCCAGTTGTCGAAGAATGACATCAAGCGCTACGAGCGGGAGAACGGCAAGATCAAGAAGGGTTCAATGGTCATAATCCGGACCGGTCTGGCCGAGGCCTATGGGACCGACGCCTACTTCGCTGATGCTCCCGGATTCTCTGGCAGCGCCGTCCAGTGGCTGGTCGACCGGCGTGACGTTGGAGGCGTCGGCTCGGACAACTTCGGTCCGGATGCCACCTCTGATGAGCTGTTTGACGCCACCTACACCATCCTGCTCAACGACAGAGTTGCCCTTCCCGGACTAACCAACCTCGACTCGATGAACATCAAGGGTGACGTGATTATCGCTGCACCAGTTCCGCTTGAGGATGGCTCCGCCTATCAGGTCAACCCAATCGCCTGCATCAGCCGCTAGCCAACTCAGTAACCCGCGGGCCCTGTCGGGGCCCGCGGGTGTTAGACCCAATCTCACTCACGGAGCTTGGCCAACAAGTGAGCGGTTTCCGATTCCGGAACGAGTTCCGCACTCTTCAGCCGCGACAGAAGTCCGAGCAATGACTGCTGGGCAGCGGCACGGTCGCCCATGGCCAGCAGACAATTGACGAACAATCGTCCCGCTCGTTCGGATAGCTCACTAATTCTTGTGGCCCGCATAGCCCATTGCAGAGCTTCCTCCGGCTCGCCCTTCGCCGCGGTGAGTTCTCCCAGGCGGCAATGGCCACCGAGTGCGAGGGAATCAATCCGAACCTGATTGTCTTCACACCAGGCGGCATCAAAATCGGCGAGAAACGGGCCTCGATAGCGACTGAGACACGACACATACAAGTCGTAGGCAACCGTGGCCGCACCCGCCCGGTCATGGCGCAGGGCTTCGGCCATCTCCTTCTCGAAAGCATCGACGTCGACTGAAGTGCTGGGATGGAGAAACACTCGCTCACCCTCAACCTGAACGTAGAACGGGGGTACGCCGCTCTCCCGATTGGGTTCCAGAACCTTTTGTAGGTAACTGAGGTTGACGCGGAGATTGCCGGCACCCTTGTTTGAGTCAAGGTCGGGCCACAGCGCCCGAGCGATCTCGCTGCGGCGGGCCGAGCGGCGTTCAACCAAATAGGCCAACAGCTCACGCACTCGTCGGCGACGAACCCAGTCGGGATCCTCGACACGCTCCCCATCACGTAACAGGGTGATCGAGCCCAGGGCAAGAATTTGGATGTGGGACCGAGGCTCGACCGGGAAGCGCCGAAGTTGACGCTCCGCCGCCACCCGAACAACTTCGGAGGCGGACGTGGTTACACGCGAAAGAAGGTGGGGCAAATCGGGAAGCTGTTTGAGCACTCTGCGTGCATCCACGTTCCCTCCCGCCATGGCCCCGATTGCCAGCTCACACAGATGGTGGGGCAGAACCTGAACTCGTAGAAGGTCGGCATCGCACCAGGGGAGATCAACTGCTTCTTCAGTCGATCCCGACTGGCGCAAGCTAATCAAGGCCCGGCCAGCCTGAACAGAGGTGGCGAGGGATGGACCGAGCTCACACCCCTCAAGAACCACCCTCGTTTCTGGCCTTGTGACATACAACAGCGAAAGACCAAGCAGGTGATGACGACTGGGCCAAGCATCAAGTGGCAGCTCACGGAGACAATCCTCGAGAATCGCCCCCGCAGCTTCGTCACTTTGGTAGACGGCGGCGTTGGCGGCCCGGCCGAACTCCATGAACTGGCGAATTCTCGTCGTCGACCCATCGGTGATGAGATCCTGCCCCTGGCCCAGAAGCTGGGCGGCAAACTCTTTATCACCCGCCGTCAGGGCAATGAATACCCCAACGCCAAGAAGGGACACGCTGTTCTCCACCACGCCCCGGGCCAGAGTTTGAACAACAAAATCTTGAACGATCCGCAGCGCAACTTCGGGGCTCGCCTCGCCTCGCAGCCACATGGCGAAGGCCACCATGACCTCTTCACCTGGGGACATATTCTGAAGGTCCTCTGGAGTCATGAAGGCTTCAACTTCCTCGGGACGACCAAAGTCACAGAGCCGAACCGAGCGATAGACCTGTTCCAATCGCGGGTTGGTGCCGTCCCACTGATCAAGCCACGCCACGGCCTCCTCGATCTTCCCCTCCTTGACCGCCTCCGCACTCCGGACCTGTCGCAGCATGGTCTTTGCAATCCCGTCTGTCTCGGCCAACACAGCCAAACGATCGACAAGTTCCTCTGGGACACTGTTGCCATCAGAATCATGGCCCGAAATGGCTCGGAACAAAGCCAGGGCTTCCACCGTCTCATCCCCCTCGGAGCGGGCCTTTTCGGCCACACCGGCAATTCCGAAAACGACCTCGGATGGGTGCGAACCACGAGCCCGTAGGGCGGCCACGCACTCGTGCTCGAACAAGGATGTTAGGGCCAAATCAGGGCACTCGGACTGAAGAAAGGAGTGAACGTCGCGCAACTCGCTATAGCTTCGACGCAGGGTCGACCATGTAGCAAACTCCCGAGCCAAGTCCACTCCGGCATCGATGTCCCCGCACGAGGCCAAAATAGCGATGGCGGCCGGAAGGTTCTGACGATCAGTCTCAACGGCGGCAGCCTGCCGTTGCACATTCTTGGCCTCTTGGGCGCTCACGCAGGGCTGCAGGGCTTCAGTCAGAAGCGTATGCAGGCGATAGCCCCCATCCGTTGTCTCCTCGACCAAAGGCAGTCCATCAACAAGGGCAGCGGCACCAACCGCGCCACCGGACAAACGTCGAACGATGGCCTCATCAAACTCGGCCAAGACCGAGACACGTTCCAAAAGCCCAAGGCGCTCGGGGTCAAACCAGGACAGAACTTCTTGCTCAAGAAAGCTCACCTGAGCACGGGTACCAGCCACCAATGACAAGTCAGCCAAGGCAGGGTGGCGCGGCAACTCATCGAGCGAGGACCCGTCCACAGGTCTCAGGTCCAGAAGCTCGCGCACCTCATCGTCATCGAACTCAAGGTCGCCCATGTCAACCGTAAGCAGTTGATTGTGAACCAGCAGTCGGGCCGCCGGAACCGCGGGTAAGGACCGACCGGCCAGGACAAGATGGCCGTTGGTTGGCATAAGGGAAAGAAGCTCTGTCAGCAACCTAAGTGATGATTCGCTCTCAATATGGTGAACATCATCAACAATCAGGGCAACATCCAATGGAGCCTGCCGCCAAATCTCCTCGGCTACCACATTGAGCGTTGGCTCGAAACCACTGGTCATCCTCACTCCAACCGCCTGGCAAAGACCAGTGAGCAGTTGAAGCGGATCGTTATCGGCCGCCTCGGCGCCGAACCAAACATCAACTCCGTATGGGTCGATCTGATTTGATTCGACCGCCTGGGCCAAAGCAGTGCTCTTTCCCGCCCCAGCCGGCCCGACAACGAGGGTCAGTCGGTGATCAAAACGGTCACGAAGCAAGTTCAGGAGCCGCGGCCGCTGGACAACGCGATCGAGCCGGCCGGTAGCCGGTTGAAATCGAAATGCGCTACTCACGAACGGATCCCTCCTGCCCCGTCGCGGGAACTGCCGACGAAACTAGCCGATTTGAGGCCCGAGCGTCTAGTCAATCGTGGGAGGCGGAACCATAGTTTCTCCTGGCCTCCAGCGCCCCGAGCCGCCCCGAGCCGAGCTACGACCCAACCAAAACGTCAGCCCGGCCATAAAAGTCAGAAGGATGGCCGAAACCGCCGGAACCCAGAGCCAGCTTCGTTGGCCCGTCTGCTCGGTTGCAATTGTCACGACACCAACCGAAAACAGGGATAGCACCGTTGTTAATGCCCAGGACCCAAAGGTCGAAATCACCACCGCAGGCGGAACCTTCGACCCTCGGCGCCGACCAAAGTTCAACCGCGTGGCGTCCATCACAAACAAGGCGCTCGATGCTGCAATGACAAGACCCAGGGGGCGGTTCCAATCTTGAATGATCACCACGGAAACCGCCGCGACAAGAAGGTAGGCAACGCTGGAGTACTGGAAACCATGAGAGCCGAGCGAAACAGCCAGAATGAGCATTGCCTCTCCGATTCCAAACACGAGGGCCATGGCCAGGAGAGAGGCAACGCCACCGATGGGGATCAGAGCAACACACCAGGCCAAGAGAACAACGCTAGCCAGGGCAATCTCTGGTGTTCGAAGGAGTTGTCTGGTTACTTCCTTCTTCCGTCTAGCCATATCGTTGAGCTCTCGCTCTGCCGCCGAAGGTTCGGGTTTTGATGACCGCCGTTTGGTCCAGGCCGAAATCATCACAGCGAACCTCTGAATCGGCCGAGATGTCGACCCATCAGTTGGAGGGTCGGATCGAGCGGCTCCCGCGGATCCCATGGAATGACAATGACTCCCTGATCGCTAAGGCTTCGACGGCGAATCTCGGTATTCACCCTAACCAAACGACGAGCCAGAACATCGACGGGTGATGCGGAATCGGCGGCATTGGGTTGGATCACGATGACCTCATGTCCACGGCGACGCAAGATCGCCAGATCTTGATGAACAACCTCCGACAGAAGCGGCGAGATGCAAAAGATCGTCGCACCGGTCGGAATTCGGTCGATGGGAACAGAGTTTCCGTCAATCGAACGTGGCCTCAGTACCGCCGTTGACAGCAAGGCGTCGACAATCGTGTGGAGGGCTCGGCGACCAAGCTCTGGAGGAAGCCACCTTACGCCCGCCCCTCGATCCAAGATGCCAACCCGGTCCATGGAGCGGAGGTGCCGCTGAGTCAAGGCAATGGCCGCGGTAACCGTCCAGCGCAACGATGTCTCCATCCCAGCGCCAACATCTTGGACCGAGTCGACGAAGATTACGATGTCGGCCGACTCGTCCGGGTGGCGCTCCAGGACCATCGGGGTTCCTCGCCGAGAGGATAGACGGGTATGAATCATGCGTACCGGATCGCCGGAACGGTAGGAACGAACCACAGCTAATTCAGATCCAGAACCGCGACGAATGCTCCGATGGTCGCCAGTAACCTGACGGGTCACAGTGAGCGGAACCAGACCTTGCAGTCGTTCGGTTGGGGGATGAACTCTGGCCCGATGCGCTATCGGCACATGCTGTACCCGTTCGGTCATGCCAAACCGGTCCCGAGCAACCACCGTGAGCCACTCTGGAACAGAACCCCCCCAGCGATCGGCCCGCATCGAGAACCGAATACTGGAGGCAATGCCAGCTCGGGTCGAACTCACGATGCGGAGGGGATCAACAGGGGCCAGGCCAGCCTGAAGTTGGAGCTCCAACTCAAGCCAGCCAACGGATCGATCGCTTCGTATCTCCAGATCAAAGTGAAGCTCATCTCCCTCAATGATTCGCTCACTTGAGAGTCCCAGCAATGTCACGCTAGCCAGCGGCCACCAGCCGTCGATGAGGCTTAGCGCAATGGCCCACAGGAAGGGCAGACCCAGCATCATCGGCTCGAGTTCTTTTACAACAAGGCTGGTGAGAACCCCACCCCATGCGATCACAGCACAGAACCAAAACCGTCCGGTGAGGTGTTTGCTCATACCCCAGGGTGTGGTTCGGCCCAGGACGGCGCCGGGATTTGGGGCCGGGCTGGAGCCTGCTCAACGGGAATCGGCCCACTCCCCTGCCCTGCGGCCATGGTTCCCTGAGAGAACATGTCTACCTCGGACCGATCGGTGGCAAGGGGAGCCGGTACCTGTTGAAGAACCTCGGCCACGACCTGCTCGGGCTTCACCCCCCGAACCCACTGATCCGGCAATAGGAGAAGGCGGTGAGCGAGAACTGGGATGGCCAAGGATTTCACGTCGTCGGGCAACACAAAAGAACGTCCGGCCATTGCGGCTCGAGCTCGGCTGGCCTTCAGAAGGCCCAGCGAACCACGTGGACTCGCTCCGGCGATTGTGCGGGTGCTCGCTCTCGTGGCCTCAACGAGCTCCACCACATAGCGAGCAACCGGCTCGCTAATGTGGACGGTCTCCACCGCCATTTGCAACTCCGCAACCTGTGAAGCGCTGAGAACCTCATCCAAGGCCAGTCGTTCGGTCTGGCGTTCGGCCCGACGAAGGATCAGGGTGATTTCATCGTCAATGGTTGGGTAGCCAATTCCCGTCCGGATCAAAAAGCGATCCATTTGGGCCTCCGGCAAGGGGTAGGTCCCCTCCGATTCGATTGGGTTCTGTGTGCCGATCACCATGAACGGGGCAGGCAGGGGTCGAGTCCTTCCATCCGCGGTGACTTGTCGTTCCTCCATCGCTTCTAGCAGAGCAGATTGGGTCTTGGGGGGAGCACGATTAATCTCGTCTCCAAGTACCAGATTGGCGAAGATCGGACCGGGCTTGAACTCAACTCCGCCATCAACCTTGCCGCCACTGAAAACGGCGGCACCAGTAATGTCGGCCGGAATCAAGTCTGGGGTGAACTGCACCCGAGAGAACCCCAAGCCCGATGCCTCCGCCAGCGCCCTCGCCGTTGCCGTCTTCGCCACCCCAGGTACATCTTCGAGAAGCACGTGGCCATCAGCTAGCAAGGCGGTGACGATCAGTTCGATGGTGCTCCGCTTGCCGACTATTGCCCGCTCGACCTGATCAATCAACTGTTGGCTTTTGGGGCGCACATCCTGGATTCTGAGAACGGTGGACTTGGTTGCCTCTGGTCGGTTACTCATCGCTGACTCTCTCATCTGGCGCCGGTGTCTTGTCTCGTTCGAGATACAGTTCTAGCTGCCCAACCATTTGCTCAACCGCCAGACGCGGTCCAGACGCTGCGGGCCCGGGCTCGATCCCGACGGAGCGGCAAAGTTCGCTCACAATGGCCACCGTCCGCTGAGGATCACGTTGCAGACTGGCCGAAATTGCCGCCTCATCCCACGGTCGGGCGCTCAGCCCGTGAATCCTTTGTGTGGGCGTGAGTACCGGCCCAGCCGACTGGGAACCCCGGGACAGCTTCTTGCCGATCAACAGAATATAGATAGCTATGACGGTTCCCGAGAGGAAAGCGATAGCTGGGAACACTTCAGCCAGCCCACTCATAGAAGTGAACCTCGCACAATTCGACGAAGATCCTCAATGGCGGACATTCGTTCAAGGTGGCTCGGAACCTGGTCGGCGAAGCGAATAGCGCTGTAGCGATTGGTCAAGGATTGCAGAGGCTCTGCGAGCCCTGGTTCGGCATCCACCACCGAGCGACACCATTCGATCGGGGTTTGCTCTGGGCGGCGGGCAACGAGTCTGCCCATTCCTTGCTCGGCGTAGGCATAGGCTTGGCGAACAGCCTGGGCCGGATCGGGATTAGCTTCTAGTTCGGCCAGATAGGCCTCAAAAGCATCCCAGCTAGACAGCTTCGATGGAGGACCGCTCGACGTTGCGACCGGGGCGGGTGCCCCAACCCGGGCGAGGCGGAACTTTGGTTTCATGGCCAGGAACCACCAGAGTGTTCCCGCAAGGGATAGGAGGCCAAGCAAAACAACTAGAAGGTTTCGGCCACCCAACAAGGCCGACCCATCTTGCTGGTCGGACGAATTGTCTGGCAGGGCCCGTTGGCCGTCAGCTTCCGGAATCTCAAGATCGGAATCGCGCGCCGTCAGACCGTCACCGAGATCGAGTCTTCCCTCCGAATCACGGGGTAGATCAACCGGGTTGCCCTGTTGGTCAAAGGCTCGAACACCATCGGAGGTTACATTCAGTCGAACCTGGGAACCATCACTGCGAATGAGGGTGAACCCACCGCTTCCATCGGGAACCAATCTGGTTTGTCCCGATACATCCTCACCAAACTCATAGGGGGTGAAGGTCCCGTCATCGTTGACTAGCAGCCCGGCAATGGTGCCATTTGGGTCTGAGTCAAGGGTGAGGGCGCGTATCTCGCCGTCGCTCCCCCGCCCAAGTGGTTCCCCGCCGTCAAGACTGAATTCAACAACCTCTCCATCCGCCGTCCGGAATACGACACGGGTCGCGTCTTCATCATTGAAACGCTCTCGCTGAACCTCCTCGACCCGAACGCGATCAATGAAACTCTCTCGCGACTCGGTATCTATGGCCAGAGAAACCAGGACGATAATGAGAAGGGCCGCCGGAATCGCAAGCCATCGCACCCAAGGAGGACGTCCCTCGTTGACAACGACTGGTTGCATTAGGTTCAGTTTCGTCGATCAACACTGCCGACTTGAGGCACCAGGCCAGAAAATCTGCCTGCCCTCCCACTATCCGCTTGGGGTGTTAAGAAAAAAGGTGTTCTTGCAGAACGCCATCGATGACGACGTCCACCCCGTCAAGGCTGACGGTATGGTGTCGCATTGGTAGATCAAAGTGGCCGCGGCAGAAGCGGTTAGCCACCTCGTTCGCTCCGGTTGAGTAGAGGAAGTTCCCGCTAAATGCTCGGAACTCGGTCCCATTGATCTGACTTTTGTCCCAAAGGGCGAGGGTGTCCCAGCGGGCGCCCGGATTCATACCGAACCCGACATGGCTGGTGGCGTAGGCGTCCTCTTCCCCGAAGGAGGCCAGGTAGGACGAAAACAATTCGGAATCGAGGCTGCCGCTTGGCCCTCCCTCAACGGAGGTAATTCGATCGTTCGTAATGTTGAGGACAACCTCGGAGCGAACGTAGTCCTTGAAGGTGAGGTTGAGATCGCCAGGAACCATCACCACCCTGCCATTGACCGTTCCCTCCGAAGGAAAGGCCAACACAAGACCACCCGGCCAATGGGCAATATCCCCAGGATCGGCCGTCGCCCCCCACGAAGCGGCAACAAAGGCACCGCTGAGATCAACGGTCAGATCGGTCCCCCCGGGCGATGTTGCTCGCATCTCCTTGCTGTCTCGCATCATCTCGGCCGCCCGCTCCACCCGACCACGCAGACCGGGGTCAATCCCAAGCCTCTCGAAGTTCTCCGGATGCTCGTTGGAGATCATCAACACTCGACAGCCATCAGACAAGATGGCGGCCAACTCCGGAGCGTGGACTAGGCCTTCAACGGTGCAGTCGGCGACGAAGGTGGCCGCGGCTAAACCAGCCACCGCGGCCGGGTGCCCAGCCAACGCCTGAGAAGCTCCGGTTGAACGAATGGGAACAGGCCCGCGATTTGGGGGCGTGTCCATGACGATATGAGCCACGTGCAAACCCATGGAGGCCAGAGCCAGCCTGGCGGTTTCCACAAGTTCTGGCCGGCTAGCGGTTTCCGACAACAGAACAACCGTGTCGGCGTCGGAGACCGCACACAACTTGAACTGCTGCACGAACCGTTCGATCCAGTTCCACTCTACTCGTGTCATTGCCCGCACCTCCTTGCCTAGCGATTATGCACCAGCGTGGTACTTGGTTTGATCCTCGTCAAAGAGGCCATAGCGAGCCAGTCGACCAAGCAGCACCTCTACTCCCCAGGGGAGCATGGTCGCCCCACAGCGGGCATCGCGGTACATGCGCTCCAGGGGGAACGTCTTGAGTAGCGAACGACCGCCACAAACCCGGATGGCTAAGGAAGCGACCTCAGGTGCGTTGTCCATCGAAGTCAGTACCGAGATCCAGGCTCGCCTGAGCTGTTCGAGGTCTGGGTCGATGTCGGCCTCACGAATCACCGTGTGAAGCAGGCTTCTCGCCTGTTCGTATTGGATCTGCATGGTGGCCCAACCCGCCTGCTTCGCAGCAACTTCTCTGCGAGCACTGGGACCAACATCGCCCCGCAAGTACGCCTCGGTGAAATCGAGGATGCCCCGCATCAGGCCGACATAGGCGAATGAAAGAGTCATATAGAAGTACGGAAAATGCTCCGCTGCCTTGTCAAACCCTCCCGGAGGAAGAAGTTCGTGCTCGGCCGGCACAAAGACATCCTTGAACAACAGGTTCATGGAGACGGTCCCCCGCATTCCAAGAGGGTCCCAGTCGCCTTCGATTGTTAAGCCCTCGGCTTCGGCATCGACCGACAAGAAGCGCACGGTTGGGTCGCCCGGGACAACACAGATCACGTTGTGCCGGTTGGCGGCACCAGCAAGAGAAGCGAAGATCTTGCGCCCGTTAATCAGGAAGCCACCCTCGGTCGGGGTCGCCGTGGTGGCAATCCCGGTCGTCGCCCCGGTCGAGATGCCTTCGGAGAAGGGCTGGGCGTGGATGTGGCCCTGTTCCACCACTCCCTTGTACATGGCATTGCGTCTAGTCTCATGCAACACCCGCTCCTCGTCGGTGAACTCGAGCGCGTCGGCGATTGGACCGGTGAGCAGCATGGTGGCGGTGTGCATGTTGAAGGTCAACGCAGTCGAACCGCAATGCCGTCCGATTTCCTCGGCCACCAGAGCGTAGGTGGCAAAGTCTGCACCCAAACCTCCCTGGTCTTCGGGGATACAAAGGGCAAGAAATCCGATTTCTCGGAGGTCGGCGAAGTTCTCGGTCGGGAATGAGGCGGTGCGATCGACGTGTACCGCTCGTTCGGCGAATACCGGGCCGAGGGTCGCAACCTTGGCCACAAGTTCTTGTTGTCGAGCTGTTGGCCAGGCGCTGGTGGTATCAGTCATGGCTGGGCTTTCTCCTGGTTTCTTTGGTTAGTGATCTGGGCAGTTGGGTCTTGTTCTCGGCGGCGTGCGGTTTGTCCCGACAGATACTGCTTGGGCCAGTGGTGCCCGTCATAGTCCTGGTCGATGGCCGCGTTCATGGTCCAGTACGGGTCAACAAGATGGGGCCGGGCCAGGGCGCACAGATCGGCGCGGCCAGCAACCAGAATGGTGTTAACGTCATCCACGCTGGCAATGCCTCCGACGGCCATCGTCGGAATTCCGGTTTCGAGACGGATCTGTTCGCTAAAGGGCGTCTGGTACAACCGGCCGTACTCCGGCTGGCTTTGCGGACTGGTCTGGCCGGATGACACATCGATCAGATCGGCACCGGCGACATGCATGGCCTTCGCAATCTGAACAGCATCTGGGACATCGTTGCCGCCTTCGATCCAGTCGGTGGCCGAGATGCGGACCAGCACTGGACGATCGGCCGGCCAGGCCTCTCGAACGGATTCGATCACCCGCAGCGGAAACCTCAACCGGTTTTCGATCGAGCCGCCATAGGAATCAGAGCGGGAATTGGTTACCGGACTCAAGAAACAGGCAAGCAGATAGCCGTGGGCGGCATGGATCTCGATGACGTCAAAGCCAGCTTCCCCAGCTCGCTTGGCCGCGGCAACGTAGTGCTCAATCACTTGGTCCATCTGGTCAGGAGTCATCTCGGCTGGCACCTGGCTGCCGGGGGCATAAGCGATTGGCGAGGCAGAGATCAGAGGCCAGCCGGCGCTTGGGTCTTCGAGAGGCTCGTCCATGCCGTCCCAGGCCAGTTTGGTTGATCCCTTGCGACCGGCGTGACCGAGCTGCAGCCCAATCTTGGACACGGTGTTGGCGTGGACGAAGTCGACGATTCCCTTCCAGGCTTCTGCCTGGTCATCATTCCAGATTCCAACACAGCCTGGCGTTATCCGAGCGTCCGGGCTGATGGCGGTCATCTCGGTCATGACCAGCCCGGCGCCACCAACGGCGCGGCTACCCAGGTGCACCTCATGCCAGCGGTCGGGCATGCCGTCGCTGGCCGAATACTGCGACATGGCCGAAACCACGATCCTGTTCGCCAGCCGCACGCCTCCGATCTCGAAGGGGTGGAACATCGGAGGTGTTGTGGGGTCCAGTGGTCTGGTGGCCGCGGGTTGGTGTTGCCACCAATCGGCCAGGACATCGTCCATGAACCCCTGATCTCGCATGGCCAGGTTGTCGTAGGTGACTCGGAGCGAGCGAGTCATCATGGAGAAGTTGAACTGTTTGGCTGGTAGGCCCCAGCGAAGTCCAACATTTTCGAACCATCGCTGGCTGGTGACAGCGGAGCGTTGTAGCGAGTCGGCTCCAGGACGTCTTTCGGTTTCATAGCGGGCGAGGGCCGATGAAATGTTGTCCTCGGCCAGGATGGCGCTAGCCAGGGCTGTCGCGTCTTCAAGGGCCAACTTGGTGCCCGACCCGATCGAATAGTGAGCGGTGTGCACAGCGTCCCCAATTAGGACCACATTGTCGAAGTACCAGTTCTTGTTGCTTACTCCGGGAAAACAGCGCCAAACCGAGGCATTGGGAATCAGTTCATGACCATCAAGGTGGTCCGCAAACAAGCTTTCGCAGGTTGAGACGGCGAGTTCATCGGATTCGCCAGGGGCGAACACCTGATCTTCGGTTGCGTCAAGCCCGAGTCCTCGCCAGGTGTCTCCATCCATCTCCACGATGAAGGTGCACATCTCATCGTCAAAGGGGTACACGTGGGCCTGGACCACACCGTGGGGAGTTTCTTCGAACAAGAAGGTGAAACGGTCAAAACGCTGCTTGGTCCCCAACCAGATGAAGCGAGTGTCCGAGACTGGCATCTCCAACTGAAATTCCTGGGCCCAGGTGTTGCGCACCAGGCTGTTGAGCCCATCAGATCCGACTACCAGGTCGGCATCTCGGTAACTGGCCGGGTCGGTGATCTCGGTCAAATAGTTGACCTCGACCCCTAGGTCAATGGCTCGCTCACCCAAGATCTGAAGGAGACGCAACCGCGATAGTGCGGCAAAACCATGGCCTCCGCTTGTGATGGTTTGGCCCTTGGCCACCGTGTCCATCTCGGTCCAATAGCGCATCTCAGCCTCGATGGCGGCAATCGAAACCGGGTCCGCGTCAGCAAAGTTGGCCAGGGTTTCATCGGAAAAGACGACTCCAAAACCCCAGGTAAAGTCGGGACCGCTGCGTTCGTGAACTCGCACGGTGCAGGTCGGATCGGCCAACTTCAACAAGATGGCGGTGAAGAGGCCTCCTGGTCCTCCACCTAGACACTCGACAGTCATTTCCCTCATGGAGTCCCCTTCTTTCCAACAGTGGTCACGATCGGGCTGTGTTCCTCTTGGATACTACACAATCGTGACGATCGTACAAATATGCGTATATTCATGGGACCGACGATCTCATGGGCTACACGACCGAGACTGCACGACCGAGACGAAATGACTGACCAGATGACTGACCAGACGAGACCGCCAATTCAGGCCCGACCCGCCATTGTTTCGCTCTTTGGTGGCTGGTTGGTCTTCATGGACAATTGGATTGCCATTGCCGATCTTGTCTCGGTCCTGGAACCTCTAGGCCTGAAAGGACCAGCCATTCGGGCCGCAGTCGGTCGACTCAAGAAGTCTGGACTCTTGTCTGCCAACACCCGCGAAGGTGTCGCTGGGTATTCTGCCAGCGACAAACTTCGGACCATTCTTGATGAGGGCGAGGCCAGAATCTTCACCAGTGAGGTTCCTGCATCACTAGAAGATGGTTGGGTGCTCGCCGTATTTTCTGTCCCAGAGACCCAGCGTGACCAACGACGCCAGCTTCGCAATCGCCTCATATCACTAGGGTTTGGCCCGATTGCGTCCGGAGTCTTTCTGGCCCCTAGTCGGGTAGGCGAGGATGCGAGACAACTCATAGAGCGCGACAACCTGTCGGGCTTTGTCCACCTGTTCCGGGCGGACTACCTCGGGTTTGACTCTATTGTCGGACTGGCCCGCTCAGCCTGGGATTTCGACGAACTCGGTTCGGCCTATCGTCGATTCGTGCTTTGGAACGGCCCCGCCATCGAACAGGTCAACCAGGCAACCGACCGGGACAAGGCGGCCTTCGTAGCCTGCATTCGGGCCCTGGAAGATTGGCGACCGCTCCCCTACCGGGACCCGGGCCTTCCGGATGAACTACAGACCTCGTCTCATGAGCGAGCCGCGGCACGGGACCTCTTCGCTCAGATCGGGGCGGAGCTTAAGGAGCACTCCAATCTCTATGTGCGGACTACGTTGCGCCAGTTCCTCAACGAAGGACCTTCGCCAACAGAACCAAAAGCTGGTGCCGTTCCGACGGCGTCAAGTTTGAAGTCAACTCATGGTTAACCCGGCGCACTGGGCCCGTTGCTTCACGCAGCACCCTTGACCCCGCCTCCGAAATCGACAACAGCTTGCGGCGACCGTCGGCGGGGTCGGGGACTCGATCAACCAGCCCATGTTCCTCCATTCGGCCCGCCATCTCCGCCAGAGTTGAACGATCAATTCCAGTTCGTTCCCCTAGTTCGACTTGAGACACTCCCGAAGATCGACCCAACTCAGCCAGGACCGCGTATTGAGGGCTCGTCAGTCCCGGTGGACCAACCTCGGCCCACAACCCACTGTGCAACTGTTGTGCTCGGCGAACAAGGTGACCGGGCATCTGCTCAAGGGCTGAGTCGCTTGACAATGACACATCATCACCCTACCTTCCGCAGGTAAATGATCCGTATACGGACGATAAGTGATCTCTAGCCTGGGACCCGCCATGACCGACGCCAACTCTAACACCATGCTCGATGGAGAGAGGTTCCTCGATAGCCTCGACGATGGTCGAGAAAT
Source organism: Actinomycetes bacterium (assembly GCA_024276425.1). Classification (GTDB taxonomy): domain Bacteria; phylum Actinomycetota; class Acidimicrobiia; order Acidimicrobiales; family SZUA-35; genus JAJRQY01. The sequence goes on from JAJRXF010000084.1 coordinate 15,311, forward strand.
CTGGTTTGAGGGCGAACGAGTGGACAAGGTGACAAAACACCCCGCGTTCGCCAAGGCCGCGACCTCAATCGCGGGACTGTATGACTCCCTCCACGATCCCGACCAACAAGAGAAGCTGACCACGGTTGACAAGTTCGGGCAGCGAACTCACCGTTTCTTCGCCCCCAGCTACTCAGCGCCGGATCTGGAAGCCAGCCGTGGAGCCATCGAGGTCTGGCAACGACAGACCTTCGGTTGGATGGGCCGGACTCCAGACTACAAAGCCGCATTCATGGCCCAGTTAGCAGAAGGCCACAGCTACTACGGCCAATACGCCGACAACGCATTGAACTGGTACAAAAAGTCGGCCTCCAGCGTCTTGTTCATCAACCATGTCCTCATCGATCCCCCCGTCGACCGCAACCAAAACCGGGTCGATGTCCGAGACGTCTATGTAAGCGTCGAACGCGAGGACGACAACGGAATCTATGTCTCGGGAGCCAAAATGGTGGCCACCGGTTCGGTCCTCACTCACGCCACCTTTGTCGCCGTCAACAGCGGGGTGGCTGCCCGGATGGAAGCAGGCCGCGATGACGACATGGCCATGGTGTTCCTGGTTGACATGAGCGCTCCGGGACTCAAAATGATCTGCCGACCTTCCTATGAAGCCGCAGCACGCAATCCTTATGAGGCGCCACTCGCTAGTCGCTTTGACGAAAACGACTCGGTCATTATCTTCGACGAGTGCTTCATCCCCTGGGAGAACGTCCTGGTCTACCGAGACATCGAGACCACAAAGGGTTTCTACGCCCACTCCGGGTTCTTTAACCGTTACAACCTCCAGTCGGCCACCCGATTATCCGTCAAACTAGAGTTTGCGGCCGGACTCCTGATGATGGGAACCGAAGCCACCGGCACCGACCAGTTTCGCGCCGTTCAGACCGCAGTCGGGGAGATTGTGGCCATGCGTGAGACCATCTGGGCGCTGTCAACTGCCATGGTTCAAGACCCCGAACCCTCCATTGGTGGGACTGTGGTTCCAAGGCTTTTGACCGCGGCGGCCAGCCGAATCTACGCCACTAATGTTTGGCAACGGGTCCGAGATCTCTTCGAGGCCTACCTAGCTGGCGCCCCCATCTACACCATTTCGGGGCCCCAGGACCTTCTCAATCCCGAACTCCGACCAACCATTGATCAATACTTCCGTGGAACCGGGCTTGAGGCCGAGGCCAGAATCAAGCTTTTTAAGCTGATCTGGGATGCCCTTTACAGCGAATTCGCTGGCCGCCACGCGATGTACGAACGCAACTACGCTGGCAACCAAGAGCAGCAGCGGCTAGATGCTCGCCGCTGGGCAATCGATCGAGGAGACGCACGGCGATACCGGGACCTCGTCGAGGAGTGCATGGCTAGCTACGACCTGCACGGCTGGGTCAGCTAGAACCGCACCTCGCCCGCAACTATCGCCGTTGCCGTCCCTCCAACCCACACGGTGCCATCGTCATCCCGGTCAACAAGCACCCGACCCCGGCGACCCATCGCGAAGCCTTGGCTCGCCACATAAGGGCTCTGAAGTGCGCCGGTGCCCAGCAGCCATTGGGCCACCGAAGCGTTCAGGCTTCCCGTTACCGGATCTTCAAAGATGGTTCCAGTTCCGTCGGCAAAGAAGGCTCGGACCTCGACGTTGGGAGTTCCAGCCGGATACAAGCCAACCACGCCAAGATCCAATTGAGTGAGTGGCCCCACGGGCTTCTCCAGATCCAGAACGGCTTGGGCATCGGACAGTTGCAGGATGACCCAGCCGGGACCATTGTCGCCCCACTGGGCATCAACAACCTGGCCTCGCTCAACACCAAGCACCTCAGCCATCTCGACAATGAGGGATTCCTCAACCTCACCGCCTCGAATCAACGCAGGGGCAGCGAAGGAAATTCGGTCGCCGGACTGGCGAAGTTCGATCAGTCCCGCACCACATTCTTGGACGATCTTGCCCTTCGTTTTGGGCACACCGCCAGCATCGAGCCAGGCCTGGCAGGATCCAATAGTGGGATGGCCAGCGAAGGGAAGCTCTCGGGGGGTCGTGAAGATTCGTACCCGATAGTCGGCCTCGGAGGTCGTTGGTGGCAACAAGAAGGACGATTCGGAGAGGTTGGCCCATCGGGTAAAGGCATGCATCTCCCTAGTGGTGAGCCCGTCGGCGTCAATCACGCATGCCAGTGGATTGCCCGACAATGGATCGGTGGCAAAGACATCTAGCTGTGAAAACCTTCGGGTCTGGCTCATGACTGATTGGTCCGTTCGTCACTCGTGCTACTCACCACTATGTCAGGACTTTGGTCCCTGCCAAAGAATCGGGACATCTGTCAGAAATGACGGATCTGTCGAATCCACCTCACCCACCGAGACCAGTTTCTGGCCTCCCGGGTCCAAAATAGGAGTTCACTCCATGACCGCCCCAATTAGATCGGGAGTCACGGCCTCCCCGTCTCAATCCGGCTCACCAAGCAACAACAACTGGCTTCTCGGGTTAATCCTCGGGATCGCTGCCATTGGCATGGTTGGTTTCGTCGGAGTCGCTGCTGTGGCTATCACTCAGGGGGATTCCGCCGTTTCCGCTCCGGTATCCACCACCCTCAACATCTCCCTCCAAGAATTCTCCCTGACCGGTGATCTCACGGCGCCAGCGGGAAACGTTAGCCTGCTGACCTCCAACAAGGGATCGATGATCCACAATGTCGTCAGCGACAAGTTGGGGAAAAAGAGCGCCGACGTTGGTGCTGGCGGAACGACTCAACTCGACCTGGGCAATCTCACGCCAGGAACCTATGAGATCTACTGTGACATACCCGGCCACAAGACGGCCGGAATGGTGGCCACGCTCACCATTACCGACAGTGGTGCTCAAGGAGCTGAGGCCGCAGCTAGCGCGAGTCCCGGTCTCGATGAACCAGACTGGGCCGGCATCGACGAGGCCATGAAGACCAGCATGCTGAAGTTCCCAGCCGAGACCGCAGGCAAGGGAAACCCCGTCTTGGAACCGACCGAGATTCTGGCTGACGGTACCAAGGTCTTCGACCTCGTCACCGAGATCACCCCATGGGAGGTGGAACCGGGCATCATCGTCGATGCCTGGACCTATAACGGCGTTGTCCCAGGACCTCAGCTGATTCTCAACCGGGGGGACAAGATCCAGGTCAGGGTTCTGAACAACCTCCCGATGGGAACCGACATCCACTGGCATGGCGTCCATACCCCCAACGACCAGGACGGAGTGGCTCCCTACACCCAGAAGATCATCGAACCCAACGGCGGCACCTTCACCTATGAGTTTACGGTAACCGACGATGCCATTGGCATGTACCACGCCCACCACGCCGGTCAGATCCAGGTTGTCAATGGCCTATTCGGAGTTATCCGCTATGGCGACAACCCGGTACCCCGAGGAAGCACCATCAGTGGGGTAACGCTGCCAGAAGACTTGGAAATTGCCCAGGACATTCCCATGGTTCTCAACGATGCCGGAGTCATCGGTTTCAGTCTCAACGGCAAAAGCTTCCCCGCAACTGAGCCACTGGTCGTAAACCAGGGTGAATGGACCTCAATCACATACTACAACGAGGGTTTGCAATCCCACCCGATGCACCTTCACCAGTTCCCCCAACTGGTCTATGCCAAGGATGGTATTCCGCTCGAACAGCCCTATTGGGTTGACACCCTCAATATCGCCCCGGGTGAGCGCTACACCGTGATCTTCCGGGCCGACGACGTTGGCACCTGGGTTTGGCACTGCCACATCCTCACCCATGTCGAGCGGGAGGAAGGCATCTTCGGCATGATCACTGCGGTGATTGTTCAAGAAGTTGAAGGTTTCGATCCAGACCTTGAGCCCGTTAGCCCGTCCAACTGGCGTCTGCCGGCCGGAAGTGAGATTGATTCGGAGATCCGGACGGTTGAGGGTCGTTCGCTCACTGAAGATGCGACTGTGACCGAAAACGATCCCGATAGCGCCCAAGATCAATGAGTTCATGAGCTGGCTTGGTGCGCTGGGTGACCGTCGCTAGGTTGGCCTCATGATTGCTACTTCTGCCTTTGGCTCAACCGGACATCTGAGCAGTCGGGTCATCTTTGGGGCGGCTGCGCTCGGGGCGATGAGCCAAGAGCGGGCCGATGCCACCATCGAACTCGTGCGGCGAGCTGGCGTCAATCATTTTGACACCGCGGCGTCCTATGGGGACTCCGAGGACCGGCTTAAACCCTGGCTGGCCAAGCACCGCTCTGAGGTTTTCCTTGCCTCCAAGACTGGCGATCGTTCCGGTGAGGCCGCTCGGGCTTCACTTGAGCGATCGCTGGAGCGCCTCGGAGTAGACCAGTTGGACATGATCCAACTGCACAATCTCGTCGAAGAGGATGATTGGCGTGTAGCCCACGGCCCCGGCGGGGCGGTCGAAGCCCTCGCTCAGGCCAAAGCTGAAGGCCTCGTTCGATTTATCGGCGTCACTGGTCATGGCACCCGAATCTCGAGAATGCACAGTCGAAGCCTGGTCGAATACGCCTTCGACTCCGTCCTAATCCCCTACAACTTCACGTTGATGGAGAACCGCCATTATCGCGCCGACACCGAGGAACTGCTTGAGACGTGTCGTCAACGAAGAATAGCGGTGCAGACCATCAAGTCAATCGCTCGGGGTCGCTGGCCCGAGGGCTACCAGGGGCGTCAATTCAGCTGGTATCAACCGCTAGAGGACCCAGCAGCGATCGGCCGGGCAATCTCCTATGTACTTTCCAAGGATGGCCTCTTTCTTAATACAAGTAGCGATGCCACCAAGCTGGAGATCATCCTCGCCGCCAGCGAGAACAACACCACCCCAAGCGAGCAAGCCTTGCGAGATGACACCAGCGCTCTGGGCATCACTCCCCTATTCGACGGCAATGAACTCGAGCGAATCTGAATGACTACCCTCGACCAAGACGACCTCGACCAGCACCTCGGCGATATCGCTCAACGCGGCTACACGATTATTGCTGATGTCTTCGATGCCGAACGGGCAAAGGTTCTACGGAGTCGACTGGACGAACTCCGTGACGAACTGGCAATCGAATCTGGTCGAAATCGCTTTGAGGGCACGGCGACGTGGAGGATCTACAACCTTCTTGCCCATGGGCGGCTCTTTGAAGAGCTCGCCATCGACCGCACCGTTCTTCCGGTTGTTGAGGGGGTGCTCGACGATGAACTACAGGTCTCCTCGGTGTCCGCCATTGTTATCGGCCCGGGCGAGACCGCCCAACCCATCCACGCCGACGATCAGGTGATGCCGGTCGCCCGGCCCCATCCGCCTCTGGTTTGCAACACCATGTGGGCGATCAGCGATTTCACCGAGGCCAACGGGGCCACCCGGATCATTCCCGAAAGCCACTTGCGAGACCACCGGCCCACCTATGGAACTCACTACGATTCGGTTCCCGCCGAAATGGCTTCGGGAAGCGTTCTCGTCTGGGACGGCTCGCTCTGGCATGGAGGCGGCGCCAACATCACCGATCAGTACCGCTACGGAATCGCCATGAACTACTGCGCTGGTTGGGTCCGACCCCAAGAGAATCAACAACTCGGCCTCACCCTTGAGACCATTGGAACCTTCGACCCTCGACTTCAAGACATGTGCGGATTCGGAACTTATCGAGGCCTCATCGGCCACATCGATCGACAAAGCGCCGCGCAACGTCTGCTTGGACGCGGGGATGGTCAGATGCTTTGGGATCGAACCTGACCCGATAACAGCGCCGCTTGGTTGACTTGACAACTAAAGCGCTGGGGCGTCGTAGTAGCCCGAGCGTGCTCATCCGGAAGCGGCCGACACGATTCGATGATCACCGAAATGTCACCGTTCGGGAAGTGGGTGGGGTGTTGCGGCTCTTGGTGAAGCGAACCTCACCATCGATGATGAGCGCGGCCACAGCCATCGTGTCACCAATAGCGAGCGTGCCCAACGCATCGGACGCTTGAGAGCCAAGCGGTGCATCAACAATGGCAAGATCGGCTTCAAAGCCAACACGAATCAGCCCACAGTTCACGTCGTGAAGCTTGGCCGTATTGCCGCTGGCCATGGCCACCGCCAGTTCGGGGGCCACCGCTCCGAAGCTAGCGACATAGGACAACACCCGCAAGATGCCAAGAGGCTGGACACCCGAACCAGCGGGACAATCGGTGCCGATCACCACTCGGTGAAGTTCGTCGCGCTCTTGAGCCAGGCGGGCGATTTCACCAAGCGAAGCGATATTGCCGTTATGTACCAACTCGATGTGAGCTGAAGTCTCCTCCAAGATGCGGACGACATCAGCAATTGGCAACGCCGTCGGACCGCCATTGACATGGCCAGCCACATCCGGCATCACTTCGCCAACGAAATCAGCGTCGATCACTCCACTTCCCGGAATTGAGGCGCCACCAGTGTGGACCATCACCCGCATGCCTCTGGCTTGGGCCCAACGAGTCATCACTGCGGCCTCGCCTGGATCCTTGAGGCCCGAGATCCCAATCTCACCGACCAGCCGGCAGCCAGCGGCAGCCAGATCGTCAAAATCGGCCTCGGTTAATCCCTCCTCAAGCAGTACCGCGCCAGCATGAACCTTGACCCCCGACGGTCGCAGATTGTCGAAGGACTTGTGGGCCAGGATGGCCAGTGCCTTGACCCCAGCCGCGTCGTTTGGCCGTCCGGGAACATGGGGCTCACCGGCTGATTGCATGGTCGACACCGCACCATGCATACAGGAGTCGATGAAGTCGAAGGTTCGTTGCCTCGGTGTGTAATCGCCAAGAACCGGATGGACATGATTGTCGTGAAGACCAGGGATCACTGTCGCTCCACCGACGTCAATCACACGGTCGATTCCCTCAGCATCACAATCGGCCTCTAGTCCGACGGCGCTAATGAAGCCGTCGCGAACAACGATGGTGTCACCGGCCATCAAGGGCGCATTCAGATCGCCAGACACGATGGTTCCGATTCCTCTTAGTACCAGATTGTTCATGACGAAGCCCTCGAAAGTTCACTTGTGTACTAGTGAGTTGATGCTAGTGTTGTGACCATCGCCACGCAAGGAGCAGGCCAAGCAATGATCGACCGGGCGAGCAACATATGACCAACCTTCAGCCCTATCTGCGTCCGACCTCAATCGAGCCTGCACTCGAAGCCTTAGCAGAAGGTAAGCGGACCATCATTGCGGGGGCCACCGATCTCTTTCCGAGCCGAGGGAACCTTTCGACCACCATCGAACCGATCCTCGACATCACTGCCATTTCTGAGCTTTCAGGAATTCAACCCGAAGGCAACGGGTGGAGAATTGGGGCGCTCACGACCTGGGCCGATATCGGTCGCAGCTCGCTGCCTCCCGTCTTTTCTGGGCTTTGTCAGGCGGCAACACAGATCGGTGGCATCCAGATCCAGAATGTCGCCACCGTCGTCGGCAACGTCTGTAACGCTTCGCCCGCCGCCGATGGGGTCCCACCCCTTTTAACTCTCGATGCCTCCATTGAGCTTCGCTCAACGGAGACCACTCGGGTCCTTCCTCTCAACAGCTTCATCCTCGGAAACCGGTCAACTGCTCGGCGACCGGATGAACTGGTAACCGCGCTGCTCATCCCGAAGTACTCCACCACTCGCGAAAGCCCCTCCCGCGACATCACCCCGGTCGGTGGTTTCGTGAAGCTTGGAGCCCGGGCCTACCTGGTTATCTCCATTGTGATGGTTGCCGCCGTGGCCGAGATCGACTCGGACGGCGTCATCCAGGCGGCCAAGATCGCTGTCGGGGCTTGCTCGGCGGTACCCAAACGTCTAACCCAACTGGAAGTCGATCTGGTTGGAACGTCATTAGGGAAGGGCCATGACGCCCTATCCCGCCAGATAACTGCGGACCACCTCAAGGTCCTTTCACCCATTGATGATGTCCGCGCTTCGGCCAGCTATCGCCTGTCCGTCACCCCACACATGATCAGCCAAGCCTTGTTGGCATGTCATAGCGAGTAGCGACCCACCCCTCGAAAGCGAAAAATGCCAGACGAGCAAGCCATCCAGCCAGTCAACCTCAGGGTCAACGGATCTCCCGTCTCGATCCAGGTCGATCCCTTAACTCGGCTCAGTCATGCCCTGCGAGAAGAGCTACAACTCACCGGAACCAAGGTTGGATGTGATGCAGGCGACTGCGGCGCCTGCACCGTCCTGCTCGATGGTGACCCTGTCTGCGCCTGTCTAGTACCGGTAGGAAGGCTGCAGGGACGATCCGTCGCCACGGTCGAGTCGCTCAGCCAATCCGAGGAGGGGCGCTCGCTCCAAGACTCTTTCCTTCGCAACGGCGGGGCCCAGTGCGGTTTCTGCACTCCCGGCATGCTGATGGCGGCATCCGCCATCCTGGCCAGATCGACTCAACCAACTTCTGAGGAGATCTGCGACGGTCTCGGCGGAGTCCTGTGTCGCTGCACCGGGTATCGCCCAATCATTAACAGTGTGGCCGACGCCAACCGGTCCGAAGTTCTCGACCCCACAGAGCCATCCCCAGGCAAGTCCGTCGGTGTCTCCATTCCTCGGGTTGATGGACAGCAGAAGATAAACGGACTCGATGTCTTCGGCGACGATGGTGCCCCAAACGGAGCGCTTGAGGTCACGGTTATTCGCTCACCTTTTCACTGCGCGGACTTCCGTTTTGAAGGCCTCGATGCTTTCATGTCAAGTAGCGAAGATGTGGTCGCCGTACTCATTGCGGAAGATGTTCCCGGGGTTAACCGCTTCGGTGTTATCGGGCCAATGGCCGATCAACCGATCTTCGCCGAGACCACCGCCCGGTTCCTGGGAGAGGCCGTCGCCGCCGTTGTCACCAAGCCAATGGCTCCGGCGCTGCGCCAAGTCTTGATCGAGGACTTCCCCGTGAGGTGGGTTGAACAACAATTCGTACTGGAACCGGCCGACGCGCTCCAGCCGGATGCACCTCAGCTTCATCCAGAGCGCCCCGGTAACGTCCTCATTGAGGGCCTTGTCCAACACGGAAACCTCGATGATGCTTTGGCCAGCCCAGCGGCTCTGGCCAGCGGAGACTTCAGCACCGCATACGTTGAGCACGCCTACATCGAACCCGAGGCGGGTTGGGCCGAACTGCTCGAACACCCTGACGCAGAGCGTGAACCCGTCATCTCGATTCATGTCACCACCCAGGCGCCCTTCATGGACCTACTAGATACCGCATCACTGCTCGGCGTCGATCCAAGCCGGGTAGTCATTCGCCCAACCTCCTGTGGTGGCGGGTTCGGAGGCAAACTGGACGTCTCGATTCAGCCCATACTCGGCCTTGCCGCTCTCAAGACGAAAACGCCGGTGCGTCTGGTCTATACCCGGACCGAGTCGATGTCCTCGACGACCAAACGTCACCCGGCCACCATTCGCGCAACTCTGGGCGCCAATCAGGACGGGTCCCTCGCTGGCCTGGACTTCAGCGGAACCTTCAACACGGGTGCTTACGCTTCGTGGGGGCCAACAGTGGCCAACCGGGTGCCAATTCACGCCGGTGGACCCTACGTCTATGAGGCGTACCGGGCCCGGTCAACGGCGGTTCATACCAATGGTCCGCCTTCGGGCGCATTTCGAGGATTCGGCGTACCACAATCGGCCATTGC
>JAJRXF010000085.1 GCA_024276425.1 Actinomycetes bacterium
ATGCCAGAGGCCAGTGTCGACAACGACTTCCCCATGGTGTTCGAGCACTTGATCCATGTTGAGGAGTTCGGCCAACTCCTTGTTGGCAGCCCAGGCTTGCACGGTTGGCAAGTCGGACAAGGAAACTCCGTCCTGACGGGAAAGGAACGCCATTTGGCGAACGATTTGGGTTGGAACGGCTTGGGTTCGGCGACCATTGGCTCGAACGGGAAGGGGGGTGGTGGCGATCGCCACTATTTCGTGGGTGGTCTGGGCGCTGGTGCTGGCTTGAGTCAAGAGGACCTCTGGGGCACCAACTCCGACTGGAAGGCGCCCCCGGACATGATCCAGCCAATACGCCTCGTTGGTCACCAACTCCCTTGTCAAACCGGACCATCCAACTTTAACGAAGGCAACCGGAGTCCCGTCCGGTCGAATCAGTTGCAAGACAGGTTTGCGGTTCCGTCGTCTCGGACCCAGGCTGATGGTTGAAAGTAGTTGGGTTTCGCCCAAATTGGCCTCGATGTGTCGAACCAAACCAAAAGGTGGCAGCTGCAGGATCTCTCCACCGGCAAAGCGAAGAACACCGAGCCTGGCTGTTGTCTGGGCAAACAGACTTTGCGCTCGTTCCCCAAAACCTCGGTCGTCGTGGTCTCGACGCATCGATGCTTGTGTCACTCGAGTGGGTTTGAGGGGGATTAGTAGCTGTGGTTCGACCTGTGAGGGACGACAAAGATAGGAAGTCGTCGGACCATCGACGAAGCCACCGAGTACATCGGTCAACCACTCAAGTTCGTTTCGCTCGCGAAGGGGCGCGGACACCGCTATTTGATAGCTCAATTTGTGTCGAGATCTGCCGATGCCTTGGAAATGAACGCAAATCGCTCAGGCTTGGCAGTCATGCTGATTGTTATTGTCGCGGGCGCGTTAGTGACGGGTTGTGGTCGCGACCAAAATACCGCACAAGATGGCCTGGTCAGAGTCGATCCCTCGACCACAGCGACAACTTCTCGAATCGTGCCAGCCGAGGTAGGGCAAAATTCCGATTTGCCGGTCAGTTCCGATGAGGCATCGGCGGTGGCGGGTGAGAACCTAGATGGCGAGAACCAGAGGGTGACGACTCTAGCCGAGGTCGTCGTCACCACGAACCAAGTCGCGACTTCTAGCACCTCGACGACGTCCAAACTGGTAGACGGGAATGACTTGGTAGCCTGCGCAAACGTGGAAACCGGGTATCTGTTCCTCTTGGATGGTCGTGTTGTGCAAGCAAATCCCTATCTTGAAACCGGTTCGAGTCAGGCGTCACAAAGCGGAAACCCCGCCTATGTGAAAGCCGCGTTGAGTTTGTCTCAAGCAGCATCGCAAGCCGATGTCCAGGCCAGAGCCGACGAGTTCATGTCCTTGTGTGAGTCCGACGGTTATGAACGGTTGGCCTGAGGTGGGTGGTCTGTCTAGCGATGCGGGTGTAGAGAATCCCGATCTGATTTGGTCGGACCCTCGTAAGGTCTTGTTTGTATGCTCGGCTGGCGGTCACTTGTCCCAACTACTCCAACTCAGACCTTGGTGGGAGCATCACGATCGCCGCTGGGTCACGTTTGACATTCCGGATGCATGGGCCAAACTCAAGGGGGAGACGCTCATCCCTGCGCATCACCCAACGACGCGGAGCATTCCAAACACCTTCCGAAACTACAAGCTTGCTCGCGAGATACTCTCTTCATGGAAGCCAGATGTAGTTGTTTCGAACGGCGCAGGCGCTGCGGTGCCCTTCTTTATCCACGCCAAGAAGCTCGGAATACCAACTGCCTATATTGAGGTTTATGACCGGATCGACTCTCGTACGCTTTCCGGACGGCTATGCCTCCCGCTTTCGAGCAAGTTTTGTGTGCAGTGGCCAGAACAGCAGGCGTTGTATGAGGGCAGCGAGAATGTGGGGCTGTTGTACTGATGGCTGTGGCTGACCTTTTGTCTGACGACGAGGACCGACCGATCGTTATCGTTTCGGTCGGCACCGATCATCACCGGTTCGACCGGCTGGTTCAATGGACCGAGGATTTCGCGGCCAAGAGGCTAGACGTGGCCTTTGTCGTTCAGCGGGGTACATCTCGCTCACCCAAGGGTGTCACCTCTCAAGAGTTGATTCCTCACCAGGACATCCAGGCCATGTTCCGTCGGGCGGCGGTGGTGGTTTGCCATGGTGGTCCATCAACGGTGATGGATGCGAGAGCGCAGGGGCGTCTCCCCATCGTCGTTCCCCGGAACCCAGACTTGGGTGAGCATGTCGATGGCCATCAGATGCGTTTCGCCGACCATCTTGAAACCAACGGAATTGCCAAGGTTGCCAGAAGTGAGGCTGAGTTCACCCGGATGCTGGACGAGGCGCTGTTAAGTCCTGAGGAGTTTTCCATTGGGGTGGCCGAGGTGACTGTTCCTCCGGGCGTGGTGCGCTTTGGCCAGGTTCTGGATGACTTGCTGGGGGTAACGACTCCAATCAATAGGCCGGATGTAGCCGATTCGGTTCCCACCAATCAAGAGAATCTGAGCCCGTGAGACCAGACCTTGTCAACCGGTCCGTTTCGGTACTAATTGCCACGATGGATCGGCCTCAGCTTTTACGTCGAGCCCTTGAGGGTGTTCTTCACCAAGACTTTCCCCATGACATCGAAATAGTCGTCTGCTATGACAACAACCAGCCCGATCTCTCGCTGGAGATGGTGGATGGGAATCGGCGGATCCGAGTAATCACCAACACACACTCCAAGGGCTTGGCGGGTGCCCGCAATAGTGGTGTCGCGGCCGCAAGCCACCCTTGGCTAGCATTTTGTGACGATGACGACGAATGGTTGCCGTCAAAGTTGGCTGCACAGTTCGAGGCTCTGGCCACTACTCCAGATGCCCGAGTGGCAACGTCTGGCATTTTCATCCACTACGAAGGCACGGACACCGCCCGAATACCTGACCCAGCGCTTCTGACCTTTCGTGGCTTTCTCGAGGATCGCATGACCGATGTTCACCCGTCGGCCACCTTGGTTTCGGCCGAGCTTGTCGCCGAGATTGGTGATGTGGACGAAACCATTCCTGGTGGATATGGGGAGGACTACGACTGGCTACTTCGCGCCGCCCGGCTTTCGTCCTTCGCGGTTGCTTGTGAGCCGTTGGTCCGGGTCCACTGGCATGGAGGCTCCTACTTCTTTGAGAAATGGAAGACCATCGACGAGGCGTTGGATTTCTTGGTCAACAAGTACCCAGAATTTGAAGATCACCCTGGTGGCCTGGCCCGTATTCGCGGCCAGCAAGCCGTTGCTCGTGCTGCTATGGGTAAGCGTGGTGATGCCGCTCGAATGGCATTTGACACCTTTCGTCTCCGGCCAACCGAAAAACGGGTTCCCGTTGCCTTGGCCGTGGCGGCCGGCGTTCCCGCGGCCACAGTTCTGAAATTCGCTCACAAGCTAGGCAAGGGGATCTAAGACGACTAGTCAGCTCCCAACCCACCAATGTCTGCACTAAACCGGGCGATAGATCTGCTTCCCGACCCCTTGGTCTGGCGGCTGGTTCATCGGTTTTGGCAATACCAAGAGCCCGAGCTTCGCCAGCTTGGCGACTATATTCTGACGGACAAGACCGCGGTCGATATCGGAGCCTGGTGGGGCCCGTGGACCGCAGCCTTCGCCAGACAGTGTCCGAACGTGCACAGTTTCGAGCCCCAGCCTCAGTTGGCAGCGAGACTGCGACGTTGGGTGCCCGACAATGTTGTCCTACACGAGGCCGCCGTAAGCGATCGAGCTGGTCGAGCGGTTCTTCATCGCCCGGACTCCCTTCCTGGAACCGATGGTCTGGCCACGTTGCGTACCGATTCCGACGGCCCAAGTGAGAACGTTGGTCAGGACGTCGTTGAGGTAGAAACGGTTACCATCGACTCCTGCGAACTGAGCAACGTCGGCCTGATGAAGATTGACGTAGAGGGGTTCGAGTTACCAGCATTGCGGGGCGCTGAGCAGACCATCCTTCGCGACCGACCTCGGCTGATTATCGAGATCGAGCAGCGTCACCTCGACATACCGATTGATGAAGTGTTCAAATGGCTTGTCGAGCGCGAGTATCGGGGGCACTTTCTGCGCGGCTCGAATTGGGTGAGCCTTGATGAATTCGATGTGGCTCGGGATCAGACCAGACTGGCCGAACAGCCAAAAAGCTCCAAGTACATCAACGCCTTTCTTTTTGTCGCGGATAGGCAAGACTGGCGTCCGTGATTGGATCCGGGGCCCAGGTGGGTTGGCTCGTCAAGTTGAGCAGTTCTCCCTGGGCGATCGCCAGTGCGTTGGTTGGGCTTGCTGGCGGATTCTTGGTTGGTGGGTGGTCTCTGACCGGTGACTTCTTACTGAACTGGGATCAGGTCATTGGCCCAGACATTCCCCTGCCACCTGGCGTGTGGGGACTTGGCCCCGAACTACCAAGGCGGGCCCCGTTTTACATCCCTTTGTGGCTTCTCAGCCTGGGTCTGCCGGGGCCGACCGTGGTTGGAATACTCTTGATTTCTGCCACCGCCATTGGGGTGGTTGGAGCGGCTCGCCTGGTTGGCTTTGGGCCGGTCGGAGTGGTGGCCGGGGTGGTCTATGGGCTGTCCCCGTTCCTGTTGAGCCGAGCAGCTGTCGGCCACCTACCCGTAGTTGTCGCCACCGCGCTTCTTCCTTGGTTGATGTACGAGATTGAAAGTCGCAATCCTCGATCCTTGTTTCGGTGGGCGGTTGGGTTTGGATTGCTCGGATCGAGTGGGGCCTTTCTTGGCCTGATTCCAATCGGGCTCGCATTGTGGCAGCGGGGTCTAAGTACCCGGCTAGTGCTCAAGGGGGCGATGCTTGCCTTCCTCAGCCAAGCGTCGTGGGTAATTCCTGGAGTTGTCGCCATAGCGGTCGGGGTTCCATTCCCGACCTCGGAAACATCAGCCTTCGATCTGCGGGTTGACGGAATTAATGGAATCGCTCGGGTGGTTGCTGGTGGTGGGTTGTTCCTGCCCGACGAGGATGTGGCTCGCAGAGCGGGAGCGGTAGCCGGATTGTTGGGGCTGGTTCTTCTCGGGCTCGGGGTGAGTGGCCTCCGCCTTCGTTCCCGACCGCTTCACTCAAATGCTCGCTCCGATCTGATGTGGTGGGTCGCCTTGGTTGGCGCAGCTCTGTTGTTCGTTCCTGCGGTTCCCCTTCTGGGTGACCTTTGGCGGGCTCTTGTCTCCATCGGGCCTTTCGGCGTCCTCAGAGAGACACAGAAGTTCTGGCCCCTTCTCGGATTGGCGTTGACCGTCGGGTTGGCGCAAATCTTGCGGGCCCAGTGTCGTGACGTTGGCCTGGCGCTGGGGGTGCTCGTTGGGGCCCTCTTGATTGGATCAAGCATGCCTGGGCTTAGGGGAGCTGGTGGTCGTCTTGAGGCAGTAGAAGCCCCAGTCGAATGGGCGACGGTCACCGCAGCGCTCGCCTCCGATCCGGGACGCGTTGCCGTCTTCCCTTGGCGCCGCTACGACGCCCTTGGCTTGTCAAAGGGGCGAACTGTCCTCCAGCCTGGTCCATGGGTCCTCCAGGGTTCGATTCTCATTAGTGCAGATACAGGGAACCGGTCAGCATCGGTCGAGCGGTTGGAGATCCTGGAGGAAGGCTTGGGCAATGTCGACGCCCAAATTCGAGCTGGCCAGGACGTCGCGCCAGCCCTACGTTCGGCCCGGGTTGACTGGGTTCTGGTACTGAACGCTGATGAGGCCGCCTTTTATGGGCGGCTTGGTCGCGAGAGCGACGTCACCCAAGTTGTGGCGAGTTCGACGGCGGATCTCTATCGGATCGACCCCGGACCGAGCCAGCAGCCTCGACCAAACAGCCAGCTGAGTTGGACCGGCATGCCGATACCCGTGCATCGGGTGAGCGGAGGTGAGAGCTGGGATCGGTCCTGTGAACGTGGCTGGTTAGTGGGGTTCTCGCCGTTGGAGCGGACCAAGGGCACTTGCCGGGTTCCGTCCTCGGGCGGGATCCTCTGGTTCCCTTTGGCTGCCATAGCCATCCTCGGTCCGGTGGTCAGTCTGACGGCGGCCGGGTTCTTGCGACCACAAAGGGTGACGACAGCTGGGTGAATCTCCATTTGCGTGGTTGTTACCCATGGGTTACTTTGTTGTATGCAAAGAAGGTGTGGCGGCGGTCACAGAAGCCGCAAAGCGAGAAGCAGTATGAGAGCACTAGCCAGATTTACAGGCATGATCCTTGTCACAGCATTGACATTGGTCTTCGTTGGCCCTGCGTCGGCCCAATACGGGGAGGACCCACCCGAAACAGTTGTGATTGGAGTCGGAAACGCCGATCAGGACTGCGAGTTCTTGGCTCGCTTTACGGCTCCCTCGGAGATCGCAGAAACCTATCTCATCTATGTGGTCGGTACCGACGAGGATGGCGAGCCCTTCGAATATGTTCTAGCCAACGTCACCCCAGCCTTTGCTGGATTGTCCTGGACTCTGAACGGAATCGATATGGAGCCAGGATCTGAGTTCACCATCGAGGCTCGGTACAACAAAGGGACCAACTTGAGCCCACAGGTTCTTGGCATCACCCAGCTGCCAACGACGGGCTCTGATTCGCGAAGCATTGTTGGCCTTGGCGTTGTCATGACAGTCTTGGGCGGCGCTCTGTTCTACGGCTCACGGGTCCGCAACAGCCGGCTGGCGTGAGCCCGAACGCCGCCGCTTCGGTCAGCGTCATCCTTCCTACTCGCAACGAAGAGGCCAATATCGAAGAGGTCCTTCGGCGTATCGACCTACTTGGTGTATGCCATCAGATCGTAGTTGTCGATGATGGTGATGACGATACAGCTAGCCGAGCAAGCCACCTTGAAGGACTAACGGCAGACGTCCGTGTCGTCCGCCGCCAAGGATCAGACCGTACCGGCGGCCTCGGTACGGCCATTGTTGAGGGTCTCTCATACTCCGATGGCGACTTAATCGTCGTCATGGATGCTGACCTGCAGCACCCACCTGAGCTAATCGTCTCCTTGGTGGAAACCCTTGCGCGAGTCGATCTTTGCATCGCTAGTCGGTTCAATTGGGACAATGTTATTGCTGGCCTCTCGCCGGTCCGGCGGTTCGCATCGCGGTGTGCTGGTCGCCTTGCCTTCCTGCTTTTCCCGGGTGCGCTGCGCAACGTCAGCGATCCAATGAGTGGCTACTTCGCTGTTCGCCGCTCATCCTTGGATGTCGGTCGACTCGATCCGGTTGGATACAAGATTCTTCTGGAGATCCTGGGGACTCACCAGCACTTCACGGTGGAAGAGGTGCCATTCTCCTTCGGACGTCGAGTGAACGGCGACTCCAAAGCAGGGCTACACGAAGGAATGCGATTCCTTCGACACGTCTTCCAACTTCGGCGTCGGACGAAGACCCCCAATTTGACTCGAACCCCTCCAGCCGAGGACCTAATCATCGATTCTTCTCCCGGCAGGGTTGTCGTCCGATGAGAATGTTGTTTCAAGCGTCCCGTGATCTGGTTCACCCTCACGCGGGTGGTTCTGAAGTCTATATGGATCATGTCATGACGGGACTGGCCCAACGCGGCCATCAGATCCATCTTTCGGTTGGTAAACCCGTTGGGACGCATCTTTATGAGGTCAGCGGATCAGGAGGAACGTTCAGTCAATATCCGAAGGCCCCCTTTCGGCTCCTCCGAGATCGAGGTCGCTACGATCTCGTTGTAGACGTCGCCAATGGGATGACCTACTACTCTCCTTTGGTTCGTCCCGGACCGACGATTTGCCTTGTTCACCATATTCATACCGCAATGTGGTCGGAATGGTTCTCGCCTCCGGTTGCTGCATTCGGCCGCTTCCTCGAGCGTAAGATGATGCCGCTGGCGTATCGCTCGGCCACTTTCATCGCCGTGTCAAATTCGACCAAGACGGAACTGGTCAAGCTTGGAGTCGACCCCTCGCGAATCGAGATCGTACACAACGCCACTCTGGTTCCGGAGGTCCCGGTGGCGGTTAAGGACACCGAACCTCTTTTCGTTGCCGTTGGGCGGCTCGTTCCTCACAAACAGTTGCACCTTCTACTAGAGCGCTGGCCCGAGGTCCGAGCCCAGACGGGCGGGAAATTGGTAATCGTCGGCGAGGGACCAGAGCGGGCGAGACTGGAACCTCTACTGAGCGCGGGAGCGACGTTGGCGGGAAAGGTCACTGAGGCCGAACGAGACGCGCTTCTTGCCCGTGCGACCGTCTTGCTCCATCCCTCCCATGTAGAAGGCTGGGGGCTTGTGGTGATGGAGGCGGCGGCCCAGCAGACACCAACTATCGGCTTCGATGTGGCTGGCGTCCGTGATTCCGTTTGTCACGAGCAGACCGGCTGGCTTTGTGCGGATCTTGATGAGTATGTGGATCGCTGGATTGAGGCGGCACAAGATCGAGAGTCAACTGGTCTTGTTGGCAAGAGGGCCAGAGAGTGGTCGGAGAGTTTTGGAGTGGAGAGGACTGTCGATGCCTTCGAGTCGGTTGCCCGGGCGACGGTTGCCAACTACGGCCTACCTAACGGTGGTTAGAAGCCCGAGCTTTCGTGACTTTTGAGGAAGCGACCGCCCCATCGGCCCTAGAGATTCTTCGGCGATTCCGGAGCGAGAAGACCAATCCAGAGCCCTTCTATGTTGGGTTGGCCGACCGGACAGTTCTTGGATTTGACCGTCAACTTGAAGGGAAAACCATCCTGGATCTTGGTTGTGGGCCGGGTTGGTACTCGGTGGCTCTGAAGCGAGCAGGTGCAGATGTCGTCGGTCTCGATCTCGGACAAGCCGACATCGCGGAGGCTGCCGCTCGAGGAGTGACCGCTTTGGTCGGTGATGGCATGCAGTTGCCCTTCGCTGACGCCACCTTCGACGGCATTTTCTGCTCGAATCTCCTGGAACATGTTCCTGATCAGAAACGAGTAACGGATGAGATTGCTCGTTTGCTCAAGCCCGGTGGCTGGGGCTGGATCAGCTGGACCCCATGGTTCTCACCCTGGGGAGGACATGAGATCGTGCCCCTGCATCTCATCGGCCCCAAACTTGGTCCCCGGCTCTGGGAACGTCTCAAGGGTAAACCAGCCAAGAATGTTCCCTATGAAGGGTTGTGGCCAACCTATGTCGGGAGCGTTGTCAAAGGCGTTCGGGACGATAGGCGAGTACGCGTTGATGCTGTCTACCCGCGTTACTACCCATTCATGCGTTGGATCATGTCGGTTCCTGGTCTTCGAGAGTTTGCCTCGTGGAACTGCGTAATCGAGTTGACTCGTCGCTAGCCGCCATGAGGGTGATGGTGAGCAGTCCAGTGACAATGCTCGCGACCGGAGCTGCCTGATCGACGTCTAGGAGAGCACCAGACTGGCCGATTAAGGTTGAGGCACTAATGAGGGCCATGAGACCGACACCGGTCGCGGCCAGCCCCAGAAGAAGGCTTACCCCTCGTCGCGATCCGGCTAGGAGGAGTATGGCTATGCCCATCACGGCGCCTGCGAGGCCGAGCGTTCCGCCAACGAAATAGGAGATGAGACCAAGGGCGCCGTAGTTGACCCATCGCAGAACTCGCCTCTCAGGCTTATCAATCGGACCGGCCCGTACCGCCTGTCGAATGCTGGGTTGGGGTGAAACAATCAGACCAAAACTGAGCAGTACCCCGACAAAAGTGATGGCCAAGGCCACCTTGAGAGGCCGTTCTGCTGTGAACTCGGGTTTGGAGATTGTTATGGCCTCCGGAATCACCCAGCCGTTTAACGAGTCCAGCGGCACGGGCGTAAGGCTTTCCGTGTCTCCGGAAACCGGCAATCGCCAACGGGCATCAAAGGCAGCGTTCCAGACTAGAAGATCACCGGGTTCGACAGGCATTGTTTCAGAGAGATCGATCACTTGCCGGGTCACAGGCGAAGGCTGCTCCTGGTCGGAGTCCAGTCTGAGTATGCCAACTCCATCCCCGTCCAGCGGCTGGAGTTCGATTGTGTGAGTGCCAGCTTCTAG
This sequence comes from Actinomycetes bacterium, assembly GCA_024276425.1. Classification (GTDB taxonomy): domain Bacteria; phylum Actinomycetota; class Acidimicrobiia; order Acidimicrobiales; family SZUA-35; genus JAJRQY01. The sequence goes on from JAJRXF010000085.1 coordinate 9,978, forward strand.
AGGGATTCCAATGACAGAGGGACAAAGGGTTAGTCGGCCCTCATTGTTAGCCCCGGGGGTGTAGCGCACGGGAATGTATTGGCCATCAATTTTCAACAAGTTCGCGTTGCAGCGTGTTGTCGTGCCCGGACTTGTCATCGTCGCACTGAGGCTGAAGGTGTCCGCCCTCCAAAGAGTAAACTTTCGAGAGAGACCAACGCCGTCTTCGTTGGGTCCTTCCATAAGAATTGTGAGGGGAACGGCGGATAGCTCGTCCTTAAGGGTGGGAAACTGTTCTAACAACGAGGTGAGGTCTGAGGGCATCGTCGTGACTATGACAGGGGAGTCCTCACTGAGGAAAACGTCCTCTATTCCGGTCGGACGAAGAGCCGAAGCGGTCGGGTCGAAGACGATGGTGATGTTCGAGAACGGAAGAGTCGGACGGAGTTCAAGACCCTCCTCGGTTGGGGTGAAAGCGGTAGGAATGCTGTCAAGGAGAACGGTTGGTTGCTGTCTTTGGTCGCTTGGGTTGACAAGGCTGATCTTGACGAGGATCGAGCGGTTGGGTTCGCGGAGTGAGAGGGACCATTGCTGGGTGCTTGTCGAGACGAGGAAGGGAATCCTCCATGCCGTGTTCGGATCTCCGTCGAGGGCCGCCACTGGCTGACTTTTCGCGCCGAGAAGCCACGGGTCGATGCTCGAGGAAACACTGGCCCCGTCGAGATCGACGGTTGTCATCGTTCCTGGATCGGCGAATCCAGTCAGCCAGTGATTGATCGAGGAGCTGATCTCAGCCTCGTCCTTGAGAACTGGAATCTCGCTAAAGCCGTAGTACTCGATCCGACGTTCTTGCTGGCGGTTCGTGTCGGTCAGGACCATTCGTGAAATGTCTCCAGTGAGATCATCCACTTGTGTTGATGTCACCGTCGCGCTCAACCGAATGATCTCATTGCCGTCCAATAAACCTTGGCTGGCAGCCTGAAGAACGCCATCTCCGTCGCCCGAAAGTAGTATCTGTCGGGGAGCGTTGTTAGCTGGCAACCTCCACATTGATGAGACTGGTGATGGCTGGGCTATGCCGTCGGGACGAATGGCGTAGATCTGGATGGCCGGGAGTTCGCGCTCCACCGGGTCTCGAACCGGATCAAGGGGAGAGGTCGAGAACAAACCGGGGTTCCCGAACTCGGCGACAGGAACCAGATCAGGGTCGGACCGGAGGCTTTGAAGATCTCGTGGGCGAGGAAGGCCTTGGCGTTCCCAATCGAGGTCGTTGCGAAGAAGAACGTGAGTCATACCAAGACGGCGAGCGAGGGGAGCCAACGTGCCCGGTTGATAGGAAGGACTCGTGAGAAGCTCGTCCAGAGACTGGATGAGTTCTGCTCCCAAAGCGGTACTCAGCGGAAGAGTTGAAGCTACGACTCGGTTGGGGATAATGGGATCGAGGAGGTCATCCCCGACCGATCCCCACCGGTAGCCATTGTTCGTCGAGCCGGGCAGCACCAGAACCCGGCCCTCTGGGGGGTTATCTGAAAACCATTCGGCGGTTTCCTGCCAGTGATCTGGAACCGAGTTCGAGGTGAGGGCCGGGTCGTAGAGAGCGGTTCGCCAGAAGGGCTGGAAAAGCGCTAGAAGTAGGGCGGCGATGATCACCGCTGGGACCAAGCGAGAGGTTTCGAATCTTCTTCGCCAGGCTCTGGTCAGTGATGAGATCCCAGCAGCTCCGAGGAGAGACGTTCCCAGAGCCATGCCGACACCCGCCTTGTGGGTGCTGCGAAATCCAAAAGCCAACTCCGACTGCTCGTACAGCCACAAGATCAATCGACCGTACGTCGTCGGATTGTCGATGGGGTGAGGTCCGGTCATCAATACCACGGCAGCGAGGATCCATGCCAGAATCAAGAAATCGCAGGATCGTCGGTGTCGGAGAATTCCAACGAGCCCAACAAGAAGTGGGATAAAGGTCACTATCACCAGTACGGGACTCTCAAGAAAGAGCAGTCCTTGGGTCCGGAGTGGCGTCGGTCCAAGTCGGAAGTAGCTGAGCCAGAAGCCCATTCCTCGAAATGATTCAGACATCGAGGAGAACCCAGCGACGGTGTCGGCTGACTCTGTCTCGATGAGTCGGTGGCTGAGCGCTTCGGCGCCGGAGGAGGTTTTGACCATCATCGCTGCGCTGGTCATGCCCGCGGTCACAATGGTTAGGAGGGTGAAAATTAGAAGTGGTCGTCGAGTGGGCGGACGGGCGACGAACAGGCTGATCCAGGTGATCAGGGCAGGGACCAGTGCGTACGCGAGGCCCGGTATATCAGCGTTGCCAGCCAAGAAGATGCACAGGGAGACGATCCCGGACCATCGGAGTACTCCGATCCCCCGGCTGGCTCGAATGACGCCGATGACTGCCCAGGGAGCGATGGTGTAGCTGAGGTAGAGTGGCGAGGGCACGAGGAACAAGGCCGAGAATGGGCCGAACGCGTAGAGGGCTCCGGCGAGAATTGTTGTGAGGGGGTTCTGGTATTTTAGTGTTCGACTTAGAACCATGGCTCCAATACCGGCCAGCGAGATCAGGAAGGCGTGGATAAGTCGTTCATTAATCCAAGCGGGAAGTCCCAGCTCAGAAAACAAAGTTGAAAGCAGAACAAGGCCCGGCCAGAACTCCTCCGCCGTGCGCCCAAGGTCGCGGCTCGGATCCCAGAGGTGCAGGCTCCGGGTGAGCCGCGCTGTTGGATTGACAAAGAGTTCATACCGAGCGTCGGCGACGTAAACACCGGGTCTGGCCAGCAGCGTGACAACGAGTGCAAGAGCACTCGTCATGGTGGCTAGGACCGGAAGGGAGCCTACTGATGCTCGAAGTGTCGTCTCCTGCTCCAGTATCGTCGACATCGGTCCCGATCGGACAGAAGCGGTCCCCGGCTGCTCATCTGTTGCCAGCCCGGCGCTGGGCCCTCCCGAACTCGGCCGATCCTGACTTGGCTTGTGAGAGCGTCGAAGCCCAAGACGCTCATCGACCCATCTTGCGGCGGGAACCTCAACCAGACGGTGGACTCCATAGGCCGCAAGAATGGTCGTCGCCAGCGCGAGTGGTGTGAGGACCCAACGATTCGGATTCCAACGGTCTAGTAGTTCATCGATCACGACGGGGTGAATAAGGTAGACGCCGTAAGAAATCGACCCAACCCAGCCAGCGAGACGTGAGGAAAGCAGACGACCGGCCGCTCCGAGTTGAGCATTGGGGAGAACGGCAGCGCTCAAGAGTAAAAAGCTTGCCAGTGCCTGTAATCCGAACTGGGCGTGGGTTTGGAACGAAGTTGTTGGCACGAACCCACCGGGGATTCCGATTCTGGTCACCACCCAGTACGAAGCCAGGCCGAGACCTGCGAGGAGTCCCGGCTGACGAGCGAGCCTTCTAACCGTTATCGGTGGAGTGCGAATCCGCCAGTAGGTGGTAAGAATGGCCAGGATCGTGCCTGCCGCGAACCAATCCAGGTAGGCGGGTACCCACAGCAGTTCTCCACCCCCGCGCTCTTGACTTACCGCCCAGATGCGAAAGACGTTGGCCAGTCCGGCTAGCCATATAAACCCGGCGAGTTGAACGAAGAGCTTGGTTCGGAGGTTTTGTAGATGCCCGAAGCGTCGCAGCACTGCAGCGATAAAGGGGAGCGCCGTGGAGAACCACAATTCGATAGAGAGCGACCACGCAACAAATGGTGGGATAAAGACGAGACTTCCTCGAAAATTCTGAATGAGGGTGTAGGCGGTCAGATAGTCGCCGAAACTGGTCGCCCCTCCCCGGCCGAGTACAAATAGATGGACAGTCAGCACTGTCCAGTAAAGGGGAAGAATCCGGGCCGCCCTGCGCAGGACGAAACCTACTGTGTCGACAGGCTCTCCAATGCCAAATGCCCAGGTAGCGAAGGGGCGATAAATCAGGAAACCAGAAAGGGCAAAGAAGAGGGAGACGGCGGCGCTTCCCAGGGGGATGATCCACTGACCAAGAGTGCCCTGTGGGGGTTGTATGGAGGCAATGTGGAACCCGAAGACGGCCAAGGCCGCGAGGGCGCGGTAGCCAGCCAAAGAAGGGATCCACTGAGTGGACCGAGGGTTCGCAGCCGAAGTCACTCGGCTGGCTGGTCGGTGCTGATTTGGATGGCGTAGAACTCCAAGAATCCTCCGTCCGAGGACGCAGAACTAATCAAACCGGCCGAGGTAGCAGTTTCGAAGGACGGATCGATGATCGTCAGCATCGGAGATCCATCGACGAAAATCTGGATTTCGGGCCCCTCCAGACGGATCGATAGTCGAACACCAGGATCGGTGGAACTGAGTCCGGTAGCTTCCGAACGAATCGTTTCTCCGTCAACCACCAACACGAGATTCCAAGTACCGAAATCTGGAGCAGCAGTAAGGGCCCAATAGTTGAAGATATCAACGAAGCGAAAGACGAGGCCAGTACCGACCGGGGCGGTGGCGACGGTGGCCCCGATTGTGGCGTCACTCCAACCGGTATCGACGATGGCGATTCCCCGTTCACCGTCCGCTCCTGCTCCGATCATGGCTTGACCGTCACCAACAGAAAATTCTGTTCCGACCGTGCTCCATGGGGTTTCTCCAGAAACGATCTCGCCCAGTTGGGCTGCATCATTTCGAACGAAGTCATCGAAGACGCGCTCGGTCGAAGGCAGTTCGGCGATCACTGCCGATACGCGCTCAGTATCTGAGCGACTCCCAAGGTACAAGCCTGCTCCAAGGAGTAGAACCATTGCCAGCATGGCCCCGCCAACCAGACGAGCAGTGAGGCGTTCGTCATCCTTGGGCAGAACGCGATGGTCGAGATGCTCTTGGGAGGCGGGTGAAGGGTTCGTCGACAAGTCCGAGTCTGTGACGCGGACGTAGTGGGTGATTTCTGTTCGAACGATGCGCTCGTTGGGAGCACCGATGGACGGGATAGTTGGGGAGTCAACCGCTCCGCCGATATCAACAACGCTTGAGTCGTGCCAGCCATCTACGGACCGGTCCTGGTTGTCTTCGTCGCGAGTTGTTGCTTCTTCTTCAGTCATGCGGCAAGTCCAGTGCTTCGGTAGCGCTTCCGGTCAAGGGCAGCGATAGCGACGGCCATCGAAATGAGGTTGGCTACAAGCCAAACAATGGTAGCCCCCCAGATTGGGCGACTTGGGAGAAGGGCCAGGCAACCGAGAACGGTCACCACGGCGAGCGTCCAAGTGATGAGATTGGTGGTCCTTGCGTCGTGGGTTAGCCGAGCCTCGGTCAAGCAGACCGAGGTCACACCCCAGCAGAGCGCAGCGAGAAGTAGCCAGGGAAGGATCTCAGCTTGGGCGGAGTAGGTCGGTCCAATCAGTCGTAGAACCGGACGGGCGAATAGGAGGCTTCCGACCCAGGCGCTTATACCGAGGGTGAGATTTGCGGCCAGAGTCGCCCGAAGCCTGTTGGCGCGACCATACGTTTGAAGGCTTGTTTCCGAGAGAAGAACCTGGGCTAGCGTTTGAGGAACCAACGCCGCCATGAGCCCGATTCCCCAGACCAGGTAGAAGGGGGCGTTCAGAGCGCTGGGTACCTGGCGGGATACCAGGAACGGGACGATGAAGTATGGGGCCTGTGTGGCGAGTGCCGCGAGGTGTTGGGTTGACAGGAAACGACGTTGATCAGGTGTCAATGACCAAGGTGAACAAAGACTGATTTGTCTGGTCTTTACCAACCATCCTGCGCTTAGAAACCCCGAGGCTGCAATTGGTCCGATGGCGAGCAATGTGATCCAAGTTGCTCGGTCATTGAATGGGTCGAGAAAGAGCAGGGGAATTCGGAGCAGTATTGGCGTTGTGCCGCGAATGAAAACCAGCGGCCAACGTCGTAGGGACATCAGCCTCGCGTCCGCCCCTATTGTCAGGCTGGCACCTACTGCGGCCAGAGCAAACAGGGGAGCGAGGGCGCCGGGTCCTCGGCCGGACAACTGAGCCCACTCGGCCGATGCCAGAAACGGGGCGATTAACCCAATTGTTAGAGCAGCGGCTCCAACCGTGACTAGGCCAGCACCCGCGATGCGAGCGGCGCCAGTGGCGGACCCGTGACGAATAATCAGAATGGGGAGGCCGATGGCGGCAACGGAAACCCCGAGTTGGACGAGGGTGAACCATGCGGTAGCGACTCCGACCGGATCGGCCTGGTCCGAGGTCGCTGCTGCCAGCACCCAGAAGGTGAATCCGCCAAGGGAGGCAGTTGCAACGGTTGCTAGGGACCAGACTGAGCCGCGCCACAGGTTCTTTCGACCCTGTTCCGCGTGGGCTGACCCTCTGTCCTCGACGGTGGAAGCAGGGTGTGGCATATTTCACAGTCAGATTACTGGCCGGTAACAAATCAAGCAAGAAGTGTTCTACCCAGTTGAGCGCTTGGACATAGGTCCTTTGGGCAAGGGTGTGAGATGCGAACTCGATCTTGGCTTGGTGAACACCCCGACGAAATCGCTTGGGTGGGCCGAGGGCCCACGGATTTTCGGCCCGGACTGGTTGCTAACCCTGGGATGGGTCGAAGACTTCGCTAGCGAACCGCTCGAGTTGTTCGATGTGTTCCTTAACTAACCCAATGTTGTGGTTCGGCGCGATCAAGAGGGTGTGGTCACGATCTCTCGCCCATTGGTAATCTTTGGCCTGCAGGCTTGCGTCGAGCCAGGCAAGGGGCCGGTTGCTGACGAACTCGATGACATCTGGCAACTTGTTCAGCGGCAGATTGATAACCGATCGCTGATTGAAATGAATGACCGGGGCCGGCTTGAGTTTCAGAATTGGGCCCAGTAGCTGGGGAGCTTCATCCTCCCAGCCGCTACACCACACGAAGTTGAAGGACTCCTGTAGAGGGCGAAGCCAGTCGCCGTGCTCGGTGTTGAGCCAGACTTGGTGATCGCCGAGTAACTCTGTGTGGAGGGTGTGTCGGCTGAAGCCGCTGGGTTTGGTGGCTTGACCGAATGGGGCAAGCACTCCGTCGACGTCCAGGAGCAGAAGTGGCTTAGATCTTGGCGTCATCCCTCGACCCTACTCGTGACTTTGCGTCTCGTCTCGTCGGATGGGGGCAACTCATCCGAATGCCAGCGGTCGATCGTTCCGCACAGGAGATAGGGGGAATTGCCTCGCCGAAAGTGGCGCAGCAAGGCCCGGTCGGCTGGCAGAATTCGCTGGACCCACAGCCGAACCGAGATCTGGCGGCTTTGTACCAGAGTCGTTTGATGCTTGGTATCAACCGGGACGACTTGGCCCTCTCCTGTTCGGGCCGATTGGTCTGTCGCCCAGGAGTGAAGAGAGCAAACAGGATGCCATCATCACGGCATCTGACGCGCCAAGTATTTATCTCGAGTTGCGTGTCCGGGGGTCGGATAGAAACTCTGAACATAGGGCGGCGAATCGCTCGGGGTGTTCCTCGTGTATGAGCAACCGGGCGTCGTCGAACACCTCGAAACGGGTGGGGCCGCCGAACTGCTCGACCATCTTTTTGGCCTTGTCGACCGGGAAGAAGGGGTCGCCTTTACCCCAGACGAGTAGGGTCGGACAGGTGATCTTGGAGTGTGCCTCGGCAAGCTCATCGACCACATCGCTTGTGTAGCTAGCCAAGATTTCAAGCTGGCGACGGACCGCAGCCTTGTCGCGAAAGGTGGGGCGGAGAACCTTGGTGCGGAAGTCGCCTTCGATTAGGTCGCGGTCGGAGAAACACCCTCCAAGAACTTGGTTCGACCGGACGATCCGAGGAGTGTTTATCAGCCGCGCTGTTATCAAGGCAGAACCGGGAAGCTTGGCCGCCTTCTGCAGTCGATCGATAAGGGCAGGGTGATGGTGCGGAATCTCGGTTCCAGCCAGAATCAGCGCCGTTACACGGGCGCCGATCCGGTTCATCGCAAAACGAGCGATCATTTCCCCCCCGAGTCATGCCCCGCCAGCGCAAAGCTGTCTAGGCCGAGCACCTGCACGGCGTCGACAACAGAGTCGATATGTCCGCTCAACGAGACCTTGGTAGATGGTGGGGTGATGCTCGCCCCAGACCCAGGTAGGTCGATGAGATGGCATGTGAAATTCGGCGGGTGGGCTGCGACGTTGCGCCACGTCTCAAGATGGAGAGGCCATCCATGGATAAACACGATGTCGGGGCCATGGCCCAGCTTGCGGTAGCCAAGCTGGCTAGTTCCAATATTTATGTGGGTTCGCTCACTCATTAGTCCTAGATTTCGCGATATCTCTTAAGTAGACGCCCTCTCGCCGGCCAGCGCACCTACCCAATGAGGTAATCGCACCCGTCGCGGCCAATACCCCGAGCCCGACATTGCCGAACTGTGAACGGACCCTTGGGAACGGCGATCGATGTGATGTTGGCCCATCACGAGCCATACCCGATGATCCTCTTTGACGGCCTCTACGAGGTGGTGCGCGTGAACGAGGGCGGCGCTCTGTTCTTGGCGCTGGTGGGCATCGACGAGCCGGTAGGAGCGAACATCATGCGCATGCTGTTAGCCGAGGCCGTGCGCGAGTTGCTCAGCAACTGGGAAGAGGTCGCTGGCGACATCTTGCGACGGGTTTAACGTCAACTGCTAAATCGCCCGAATGATCAGCGATTGGCTGATCTGTTGGCCGAGCTACTCAGCGAGCCGTCGGTCCCCGAGAGTTGGCGAACACCCGACCTGCTCGTTTCGAGTGATCCGATGCTCACCTTGCGAGCGACCGTTGGCGCAACCGAACTGGCATTTCTGATTACCATCACTTCATTTAGCGCGCCGAACACTGTGACCCTCGACGAGCTGCAGATCGAGAGCTACCTGCCCCTCGATGACACAACCAGGCAATTCTTCGAATCTCTCGAACAAAGGCCCGAACTCGGGAGGAATATGGCTATCCCAGCGGCTTTCTCTCTTCGTATCTGACTCGAGCGGGCTTGGTCAGACTCGTAGAAAGGGTTCTGATTACCCGCCCGGAGCGTACCCACAGGCAAGAGGAAACAGGGGTGTTTAGCCGTTTTCAGGAGTTTGCAGAGGTTTGCAAGTTAATCTGCATAAACCCTGGTCAAAGCGCTAAAGCGGCTAGTACCCCCGGCGAGAATCGAACTCACGCACATGGTTCCGGAAACCAATGCTCTATCCACTGAGCTACGGGGGCCTGCTTGTCCGAGTGAGGGTAGCGGACCAGGGGCAAGCCCAGAACCAAGTTTCTCACTCAGATTGAAGTCGCTGCAGGACGGGCGTTGGGACAGATGCCCCGCACTAGTTCGTGAGGGCGAGGCAGGAACGTCTGGTTTAGGACGTGAGGTGAACGAACCCGATCGGCCCGAAAGAGCCGAGGCTCTTCGACGTCGGTATCCCAGGCGATCACGTACCAGATTGGCGCCCGTACCAACAACCCGTGGGGCTCCGCGACGCGGCGTGATGCTTTCCCATCGCGATCCTGGTAACTAAATGCCAACAAACGTTCTTCGGTAAACGCCCTCTCGAACAGGCGAGCCAACAGGGGGCTGACCTCTCCTTCGCGTCGAACTGATGCAGGTGACGGGTTGCCGATCATGACGCGAGTCATTAACGACTGGAGCTGCCTCGCCCGTTCGTACGGTAAAGATCCCTGAATCTTGGCCAAAGCGGATCCTGCTCCTGATGCGAAGGGCATCCAGGGCATTGCTTGCGCGATCGCCACTGCGAGGACGAGGGCAACAACGTCATCGACAGCGAGCTGTGACGTCACGAAGACGGATGTTGGCTCAAGATGTACCCCACCGCCTGGCTCTGACATGGCCGAAATCTCCAAGCCCCGATCGCGAAGCCGATCAAGGTCTCGCAAGATGGTCCGGGTCGACACGCCGAGCTCCTCGGCGAGGTCGACGGCGCGCCAGTCTGCGCGCAAACGCAAGAGCCGAACCAGTTCGTCATGGCGGTCAATCAACGTCACTCGTCTCATCCTAGAATATTCATGACAGTTTCTGTCATGAATATGTTCTACGTTGAGCCATGGCCACCGACCAGTGGCCGCCAAGGGCGAAACTCGTCCGGCAACTCGATGAGGGATTGAAGCAATGAACAGAACTCCAGTGAATCCATGGCCCTGGTCGCTGAACTTTGGCTACAACCAGGCCGAAATTGTCGAGGGATCCTCTCGGCAGCTCATTTGCGCCGGCCAGACTTCGGTTGACGCAGAAGGTAAACCCCAACACGCAAACGACATGCGGAACCAGATGATATTGGCCCTCGACAATCTGGAGGCCGTCCTCAGTGCGGCCGATATGGGTCTCGCCAACATTGTTCGGCTAAGCGTCTATACCACTGATGTGGATGAGACCATGAAGAACTTTGATGTGTTTGGGGCCCGCTTTGGTCCGGTCAACTCGGCCCCTCCGATGACCCTACTCGGAGTAAGTCGATTGGCCGTTACCTCACTGATGTTCGAGATCGAGGCCACCGCAGCCGATTGAGTTCGGCACCAACGCCAATTCAGTGGCCATGAGATGGCGAGGCGACACTTTGACCGGGTTAGGATCACTCGCCTGATGACACCCATTCCTTGGCACTTGTTGCCCGATAACTCTTCGCTTGGCGCAAACGGTCAGCTTGTCGTTGGCGGCTGTGACACCCTCGAACTTGCCGCGGAGTTTGGTACCCCGGTCTTCGTCTATGACGAAGAGCATCTGCGGAATCGTTGTCGTCAGGCAGTGCAAGCTTTTGGTCGCAACGCCACTTACGCCACCAAGGCCTTCCTCTGTGTGGCCATGGCCAGGCTCGTTCACGAAGAAGGTATGCGACTTGACGTTGCCACTGGCGGAGAGTTGGCCGTGGTCCTGGCGGCAGACGTACCACCAGAGGACATCGTGCTCCATGGCAACAACAAGTCGCGCCGCGAGCTCGCCGAAGCCCTTGAAGTTGGTGTTGGTCGGATCGTGGTTGACAGCTTCGAGGAACTGGACCGGATCGAGGATCTGGTCACCTCTGGTGCCAACCCACCGAAGGTACTTTTGCGGCTCACCCCTGGCGTCAAAGCCGTGACACACGAATTCATCGCCACCGGACAAGACGATTCCAAGTTCGGTTTCACTGTGTCGAGCGGGCTGGCCACCCAGGCCGTTGACCGCGCTGCTGCCTCCGGTGCGGTCGAACTAGTCGGCGTCCACTGTCACATTGGCTCCCAGGTTTTTCGGGTCGACTCCTTCGCCCGGGCTTTGGAAGTCATAGGCCGATTCGCCGCGCCCCTTGATCTGCCCGAACTCGTAATCGGTGGGGGCCTCGGCGTCGCCTACGTCGAAGGTGAAGAAGCAGCCTCGATCTCCCAGTGGGGTACCACGCTCAAACAGGCCGCAAATGATGTCGGAATCAGCGCCGCCATTGGCATTGAGCCCGGTCGCTCTATCACCGCCGCCGCGGCGGTAACCCTGTATGAGGTTGGAGTCATCAAACACCTAGACGGAATCCGCACCTACCTGGCCGTCGACGGAGGGATGAGCGACAACCCTCGCCCGGTTCTTTATGGCTCGGGTTATGAGACTTTCCTGGCCCGTGAGGCAGCGGCGGATCGAGACATGGTGGCCAAGGTTGTTGGCAAGCACTGCGAGTCTGGCGATGTCCTAGTCAACGAAGGCAAGCTTCCGTCAACTGTCGCTGTGGGCGATATTATTGGTACGCCGGTGACCGGAGCGTACGGCCATTCGATGGGATCCAACTACAACAAGGTGCTTCGACCTCCGGTGGTATTTTGCCGAGATGGCGATGCCCGCCTGGTTGTTCGCCGAGAAACCTATGGCGACTTGTTGGCCAGCGACCTCGGTTAGGGAGCCCTTGAGGCCACCCTGAGCTATGCCACCCTGAAATCGGCACCTTCTCGTTCGTTGTCGCGTTTGCGACCCACAAACGGGTCGAAAACGCGACAACAAGGGTGGCCGGGGGGGCTGGCGAGGGTGGCCGGGGGCGCTGGCGAGGGTCGAAATCGCGACAATGAGGGTGGCCCGACGCGATAGCTGCCAGAAAAACAACAATGCGGGTGCGCCAAGCCCATAGTCTGGCCTGGTGCCTGATGTCGTAAGAGTTGGAATGCTTGGATGTGGAACCGTCGGACGAGCGTTGGTCGAGATTCTCGACCAACGATCTGCAGCCATTGAGGAGGCTGTAGGGATAAAACTTGAGGTCACCCAGATAGCGGTCCGCTCCCTCGAAACCGACCGCGGACCAGCCGTTGATCACGACTGGCTCACTACCGACACGATGACTGTCGCCACCTCAGAGGATGTCGATGTGGTGGTTGAAGTCCTCGGTGGAATCGAACCCGCTCGCCAGTTGATCCTGGCTGCCCTAAACGCGGGCAAGCCGGTCATAACTGGCAACAAGGAGCTGGTAGCCAATCACGGAGCCGAACTGTTCGCGGTGGCCGCTCGCAACCAGGTGGACTTTCTGTTTGAGGCAGCAGTCGCCGGAGCCATTCCGATACTACGTCCGCTTCGAGAGTCGCTCCTGGGTGAGGACATCACCCGCATCATGGGCATCGTCAACGGGACCACCAATTTTATCCTCACCCGCATGACCGAGGACCAGGCCAGCTACGCCGAGGCCTTGGATGAAGCCCAGAAATTGGGTTATGCCGAAGCCGACCCAACGGCCGATGTGGAGGGGTTCGACGCCGGTGCCAAGGCTGCCATCATGGCCTCCATTGGCTTTGGGGTTGAGGTTGTGGCCAACGACGTTCATCACGAGGGCATCGCTAAGATCGACCAGGTCGATATTGCCTTCGCCAACCGACTGGGATATCGAATCAAACTGTTGGCTATTGCCGAGGTGTTCGACACCGAGCAGGGCCGCGAAGTCGGAGTACGCGTGCACCCTGTCATGGTTCCAATCACCCACCCTTTGGCTTCGGTCCGCGAGAGCTTCAACGCCGTCTTTGTTGAGGGAGTAGCTGCGGGTGAGTTGATGTTCTATGGCCGTGGTGCCGGGGGTAGCCCAACCGGATCAGCCGTTCTTGGGGATGTGGTTGATGCCGCCGTCAATCTGAGAGCAGGCACCTACCGACCGGTCCCCGCTGGCCCGCCGGCAATGATTCGCTCCGTAGATGAGGTCGAGAGTGCCTACTATCTCAACATGGAGGTCGGCGATGCCCCCGGTGTCCTGGCCGAAGTTGCTGGCGTCTTTGGAAAACACGGTGTCTCGATCGGTTCCATGGAACAAACTGGTCTGGGTGAGGATGCTCGCCTGGTGTTCATTACCCACATTGCCAGGGAGCGGGCGCTTCGACAAACCCTGAGCGAACTTGACGAACTCGATTCGGTACGAGCTATTAGCTCGGTGCTCCGGGTCATTGAAGCCTAAGGCGAGGAGTTATCGTGGGCATCGAGTATCTATCGACCAGAGGAACCGCCCCCGCACTCGGTTTCGGGGATGCCCTGCTCACCGGGCTGGCTGCCGATGGCGGCCTGTATTGCCCAGCTGAGGTCCCAGAGCTTGACCTGGGTGGGCTGGACGAAACCTCCAGCTACGCCGACATAGCGCTGGTTGTGATGTGGCCCTATGTTGAGGGATCGATTGGTCGAGAGGATTTCACCGACATTGTTGAAGAGACCTATCGGGTGTTCCGTCATCAAGATGTCGTCCCCCTTGTCGACCTTGGAAACAACATTCACCTGCTTGACCTATCGCTCGGTCCGACTTTGGCCTTCAAGGATGTCGCCCTTCAACTAGTCGGTCGTTTGCTCGACCACGAGTTGGCCATGCGCGACGAACGGGTCACGGTGCTTGCGGCCACCTCTGGGGACACCGGCTCCGCAGCAATTGAAGCGTTGAAGAACCGTGACCGAATCAATATTGTTGTCTTGCACCCCCATGGGCGAGTGTCGGATGTGCAACGGCGCCAAATGACCACCGTGGTGGCACCCAACGTTCGAAATGTCGCAGTGGACGGAACCTTCGATGATTGCCAGAACCTGGTCAAGGCCGCCTTCGGGAATCCTCAGCACCGGGCCGAGTTTGGCTTGGCCGCAGTCAACTCCATTAACTGGGCCAGAGTCATGGCCCAGATTGTCTACTACGTGAGTGCAAGCCTTCGCCTCACTAGAGGGCAGGCGCCGGTCAGCTTCTCAGTTCCGACGGGAAACTTTGGGAACATTCTCGCCGGCTGGTATGCCAAGCAAATGGGCAATTCGACGGGTCAACTCATTGTGGCCAGCAATCGAAACGATGTTCTCACCCGGTTTTTTGATACCGGGTCGCTCACGGCCAATCAGGTTGTCCCCTCGCTTAGCCCCAGTATGGATATCCAAATCTCTTCCAACTTTGAGCGAATTCTCTGGGAGGCGTCGGGCCGAGATGGCCAGACCATTGCCACTTTGTTGGCTCAGTTCCAGAGCGAAGGCGACGTTGAGGTTCCCACCGACTGGGTTGGGGCGATCCGGGCCGACTTTGTTGCCGGTCGGGCTGACGATGAGGAAACCTTGGTGGAGATGAGGCGCGTCTACTCTGAAATTGGTCGACAAATTGATCCCCATACCGCCGTTGGTCTGCAAGTGGGACGATCCCTCCGAGTTGATGAACGTGAGCCGCTCGTGGTTCTGTCGACCGCCAGCCCAGCCAAGTTTCCTGATGCGGCGGAGAAAGCAACCGGGGAACGGCCAGAGCTTCCCTCGTTTCTGTCGGAGTTGCATCAACGCCGGGAACACTTTGAACGAACTACGGCAGACCTTGATGCTGTTGTCGACCAACTACGAGCAGTTTCCTCTGGACGGTAGTGGCGATGCGAAGCCGCGTTTGAAGCGCGTCAGGTTGAGGCCCGTCTCTTGGCTGATTGGGGCGTAGTGTTTGAGCGGGCTTGGGAGCCGCTAGCATCCTGCACTGCGGGCCATCTTGGCCCCAACCGCGGTGTAGCGGTCGAAACCAACGGCCGATCTACCGCAACTCCAATGTCGTACGCTTCCCACCTGCTCACGGTGGTTTGGGGATGTGGCATTGGACTATCGTCGGTGACCTCCCGCCGGCTTGACCACAGGAGTGTGTCGTGAGCGAGCAAGGAATCGTCGGGCGCGCCGATCTTCAAAAGAAGGACAAAGGCGAGCTTCAGGCCATCGTGGCTGCCCTTGGGGGCAAAGTTACAACTAGAGCGAGAAAAGCTGATTTGGTCGACCAGATCCTGGAGCTTTCTGGGATTGTGGTCGCCGAAACTGATGCGGACTCAAGTTCCCGCCCGGCCCAAGCTCAAAGTGGCCATGTGACAGCCGCGAAGCAGACCGGGGGCACAGGGTCTTCGGGGGGTACAGGGTCTTCGGGGGACGCAGAGCAAGCATCGCTCCGGGGCCAGTCGCCTGCCCGCCCTGCTCGGACCACCAAACCCGGTAGCGACCGCTCCGCCAAACGCCAACGAGGTCGCCGGGGCAGGTCGAGCGAGCCACCAGCAGAGTGGGAAACCGAACTCTCCAACGGTGGCCCTTCTAGCGCTGGAAAACCGAACGAGGGATCGGCCAAGAACGACTCTCCAAACGGTGAATACACCGCTAGTGGGACGGGTACGACTGAGGAGTCCAAGACTCCGAAGAGGGAGGGCTCTCGCCAGGGCGGCCGCAAGGGAAGCCAAGACAACTCTCGCCCGGAAAACCGATCTGGGAATAACAACGACGATGAGGTCGAATCCGGCAATCGTCGCCGTCGCCGTCGTGGACGTAGCCGTGACCGCGACGACGAGGTGGCAAATCTTGAGCCGGTGGCCGTGTCGGGGTATATGGAACTTCGTGACGACGGCTACGGGTTCTTGCGGGTTAACGGCTGGATGCCGTCCAAAGAAGACGTGTACGTCGCCGTTCGAATGGTTCGACAGTACGGACTTCGTAAGGGTGACCGTCTTGTCGGTACGGCTCGGCCGGCGAACCGGAACGAGAAGAATCCCGCAATGGAGAACATCCAGTCCATCAATGGACTGGAGCCAGCAGAGGCCAAGGATCGCCCGCTGTTCGAGGACCTTACGCCCCTGTTTCCCGATGAGCGGCTGCGACTTGAACGAACCAGAGCCCCTCTCCAGATAACGCCTCGGATCATTGACCTGGTCACGCCAATCGGGAAGGGTCAACGCGGGCTCATTGTGTCGCCACCCAAGGCAGGCAAGACGTCGATCATGAAGGATATTGCCCGCTCGATTGAGAAGAACAATCCCGAGGTTCACCTGGTCGTCCTTCTCATCGATGAGCGGCCAGAAGAAGTCACCGACATGGCTCGCAGTCTTGATCACGGGGAGGTCGTGGCCTCGACGTTTGATCGCCCGCCAGACGAGCATTGTGCACTAGCTGAACTGACGATCGAACGAGCCAAGCGCATGGTCGAGGCTGGCGAGGATGTTGTAATTCTTCTGGATGGGATTACCCGACTCGTTCGGGCCTACAACATGGGAGGCCCGAGTTCGGGTCGGCTCATGTCGGGTGGTTTAGATACCGCCGCCATCTACCCACCAAAGCGATTCTTCGGTGCCGCCCGAAATCTGGAGGAGGGTGGTTCTCTCACCATTATCGCCACGGCCCTGGTTGAGACTGGTTCTCGAATGGATGAGGTCATCTTCGAGGAGTTCAAGGGCACCGGCAATATGGAGTTGCGGCTCGACCGGGGTCTGGCCGAACGGGGCGTCTTCCCTGCTATCAATATTGATGGCAGCTCAACTCGTCGACCCGAACTGTTGAGCGAACGGGCCGAACGTCTTCAGGTCGAGAAACTTCGCCGGGTATTGGGGGCGTTGGCCGATTCTGACTCCGCCCCCAGCGCGGGAATCGATCTTTTGGTCGACCGGCTCAAGTCATTCAAGACCAACACCGAATTCCTCACCGAAATAGCCAAGTCGTAGGTAAACGAAGCAATCTAGGGTCGCAGGTTTCACAAGTTGAACGCGACCGCCACAATGGAGCAGCTATGAAGCCGGACATTCACCCCAACTATCGCCCCGTGGTCTTCCAAGACCCAAGCGCAGACTTTGCCTTTCTGACGAAGTCAACTATTTCCACCTCGGACACTATTGAGTGGGAAGACGGCGAGACCTATCCGTTGTACAAGGTTGACATCTCCTCGGCGAGTCATCCCTTCTTCACCGGAACTATGCGAATTATCGACACCGCTGGTCGGGTCGAACGGTTCGAGCGTCGCTTTGGCCGACGCAAGCGCATCGCTGGGGCGGACTCGGCCGAAGCCGCACCAGCACCGGAGGCTTCACCCTCCGATTCTGACAGCTGACCCTCCGTCAGCACGTGCTGGATCATGCCGAGCGCCGATGCCGCGACGGCGTTGTTTCAGACCAAACTCCAGGGACTTGTCCGATCGATCATTGATGATGGGCTCGAACTCGTTGATGCCCCCGGTGGTGCTGGTGGCATCGTAGCGTCAGGCCAGCGATCCGAAGGATTTCTCTTGCTGGTTGCGGACCCTAAGACAGGCTCACAGATCCGTGCCATTGGTCAAGCCCTGGTGTGGGCCAGCCGGTTTGAAGTCGAAAAGGTTCACCTTTTGGCCGAGTCGGGGTGTTCCGCCGACCTTGCTCGGCGAGCTCGCTACTTCGTCGAGGGTGAGCCCTCTATTCAGGTCTGGTCGATCGAGGGAACCGAACTCCACCAGCCCGCGCCCGCCGACCTTATCCTCCCGCCCGTTCTTGACCCGGGTGAGCTTGAGTTTGCCCCGCTTATGAGAGCAGCCGGGACTCGCCCGGTTGATGATTTTGCCCGTTTGGTAGCCGAGGTAGCCGGGTTGGAAGTAGCCCGAGTTAGCACCGGTGACCATGGTTCGTACCTCGAAGTGGGCGTTGGCCAGGCCGACCGAGAACTTCAACTGCTGGTCCATGGTGGCCTAGAGCGTCAGGAGGCACTAGAGCGAGCGGTCGGACTCGTGTTGGATCATCGCCGTCCCAATGCCCCCCTGCATCCGCTTAACCGACTGGCCAGGGAACGCTGGTTGCGGTCGGAGATCCTGGACCGACCAGACCTTCTTGGCTTGGCTCGTGCCGAGCCACTGCCTCCCTTGAGGCCTCGCGCTACCCTGCTTGGGACCGAACCTTGCGCCGCCATTGGCTTTGACAACGCTGGCGTCAAAACGGTTGTCGTTTGTTCTGTGGGCATTGATGTCGATCTCGCGGCCGAAGCGGCCGATTACCGCGAGCGAACCGCTCCTGAGGCGAGTCTGACGATTGTGGTACCAGCCAGGGACCAACATCGAGCAATCGTCCGCACCCTGGATCGCCTGAATCAGGCAACATTGATGAGTTTCCCACCACCTTGGGGAAGCCCTCTGTAGCCTTCGCATACATGTTGGAACGTCTGGAATCCCTCGAACGCGAGTTTCACGAACTCGAGGCCCGTCTTGGCGATCCCGAACTCGTCGCCGACAATGCGCGGTACGTGCGGGTTATGCGCCGCTACCGCGCCCTTTCCGACGTCGTCAGTGTTGGACGCCACCTTCGGGAACGTGGTGAGGATCTTGAGGTGGCCAAGGAACTCATGGCCGAGGCATCTCCAGCAGATCGCGACGAAATGCGAGCTGAGGTGAATAAGGCGGAGGCTGATATCGCCCGCCTAGAAGAGGAGTTCAAGGTTCTTCTTCTACCCAAGGATCCCAACGATGGACGGGACGTGATCATTGAGATTCGCGGGGCTGAAGGAGGAGAGGAAGCCAATCTCTTCGCTCGTGATCTTTATGACATGTATCGGGAGTTTGCGTCGCGCATGGGTTGGAAGATCGAAGTCCTATCGGTTCAGAACTCCGATCTGGGTGGTCTCAGCGAATGCACGTTCACGCTGCGGGGCCCCGATGTGTGGACCCGGATGAAGTTTGAGGCGGGACCCCACCGGGTCCAACGGGTGCCGGTCACCGAGTCACAGGGCCGAATTCACACGTCTTCGGCCACGGTTTCGGTCCTGCCCGAGGCCGATGAGGTCGACATCGAAATCAATGCCAATGATCTCCAGATCGACACGTTCCGCTCCTCCGGGGCAGGTGGTCAGCACGTAAACACCACCGATTCGGCCGTGAGAATGACCCATATCCCAACCGGCGTTGTTGTCTCGATGCAGGATGAGAAAAGCCAAATCCAGAACCGGGCACGAGCCCTGGTGGTCCTGCGCTCTCGACTTCTCAAGATGGAACAAGATCGGGTGGCATCGGAGGCATCGGCTCAACGCAAGGATCAGATCGGGTCGGGTGGCCGATCGGAGAAGATCCGGACCTACAACTTCAAGGAGAATCGGGTGACCGATCATCGCATCGGCCTCAGCATCTACCAGTTGGAGAAGATTCTGGCTGGTGATCTTTCAGAGATCAGCGATGCCTTGGTCCACGATGAGCGGACTCGCCAACTTCAGGCCGAGATCGAGCAGTAGACATCGAGCAGTAGACATCGAGCAGTAGAGATCGAGCAGAAACTAACCAGGGCAGGCATGACAAGCGAGCAAATCGAGGGAGCCCTTCGCTGGCTGACCCTCCTGAAGGAGGCGACGAGAATGTTCGAGCGAGGTGGTCTAGCAGACGCCGCCATTAGTGCTCGACGAATTGTGGAACAAGCGGCTGGGTTTGAGCCGAGCGAGTTCGGCCTGGGTTTGGAGCAGTACGCAACAGTGCGTGGTGTCGCCCAGTTCGATTCGATGGTGAAACGGCGACTCAAGGGAGAACCCTTGCAGTATGTGGTTGGCAACTGGGGCTTCCGGACGTTGGACTTGTGTATTGATCGACGAGTCCTCATTCCGCGGCCCGAAACCGAGGAGGTGGTGCAATGGGGGCTGGAAGAACTCCTGCGAGTTCGGTCGACAGGCTTGGATCGACCCACCGTGGCCGACCTCGGTACGGGAAGTGGAGCCATTGGTCTGTCCGTTCTGAGCGAGGTCCGTGATGCGACGGTCTGGTTGACGGACAACTCCGATGAGGCATTGCAAGTTGCTCGGGGCAACCTGGCCGCCCTGGGCAGCCCGGGCACTCGTGGCCGAATTGTGTCCGGTTCATGGTTTGCCGCTCTTCCTGACCATCTCCGGTCCTCGATTACCTTGGTTATCGCTAACCCCCCCTATGTGGCCGCCAACGACCCGTTACCCTCCGTCGTAGCTGATTGGGAGCCGGTAGCTGCCCTGGTTGCTGGCCCCCGGGGGACCGAGGATGTGGAGCATATTCTGACTGAGGCTCACTATTGGGTTGCCCCGGCAGGAGCCATTGTGGTGGAGATGGCACCTGACCAGGTCCAAATGATGGCGGATCTTGCCCGCCAATACTTTCGTGAGGTGGAGATTCGGAGCGATCTTTCTGGGCGCGACCGAGCCGTTGTAGCTCGCTATCCCCACAGGGAGGTAGTGCGCGAGGTAGAAGAAAGTCGGCATCTGTCAATGTGGAGGGACTGACAAGACTACGCGGATCGGACGGCCACCACCTGGCCAGGCTACGATTGGGCTTTCCGGGCCGATACGGAGGGGCATCGAGTGTTTTCGTCGAACAATAAACTGGACACCGACTGGTTGGGAGGGGTCAGTTTTTTCGATCAGTTCACCCCTGAAGAGTTGGCCGAGGTTGCGGCGCTGGGAAAGAAGGTGGTGGCCGATCCGGGCGCCTTACTGACCGATCAGGGACGATATGGAGATGTGTCCTACATCGTGGTCGAAGGTACGGCCAACGTGTACATGAACGACTCCTATGTTGCTTCTGTAGGTGCTGGCTCAGTGGTGGGGGAGATGTCGCTTCTCGAACACCGCCCCAGAATTGCCACGGTGGTGGCCGAAACCGAGATGGTTCTCGTCTCGTTCGGAATCCGTGAGTTTCGGGCCTTGTTAGATCGTAGTCCAGCGGCCAAGAACCGAATTCTTGCCCTGTTGGATGCCAGAAGTAGAGCCAACCTTGCTCGCAAGGAAGATGACCCCGAATAGGGTATAGGAGCGCTAGCCTCGACCACGGAAAGACGGGAGCCAAGCGGTGCGCATTGTTATTGGATCTGATCACGCTGGCTTTGACTTGAAGAACGAAGTTGGCAACCATTTGCGCTCAAGCGGCCATGAGGTGGTCGATGTTGGAACCAATGACACAGCCTCCGTTGACTATCCTGATTTCGGTGCCGCGGTCGGCAAGTCGGTTGCGTCCGGCGATACCGATCTTGGCATTGCCGTTTGCGGTAGCGGCATTGGCATTTGCATGGCCGCGGGCAAGATCGACGGCATCCGTGCTGCCACGATCCATGATGTAACCTCGGCTCGCTTGTCCCGCCAGCACAACGATGCCAACGTAATGTGTCTTGGTCAACGGTTCCTGGGCGTTCAGGTTGCTCTTGATGCCGTTGACGCCTTTATTGCCGCTGAGTTTGAAGGCGGACGGCATTGCAGACGAGTAGACAAAATCATCGCCTTAGAGTCATGAAGTTTGGTCTGCCTGTGTCCGAGTTGCCGCAGCGGATCCGGTACGTTCCCATATTTCATTTATTCTAGTTTTGGAGTCGCCATGCCTTGGCCAATACTGACCAATGAGCCGATTGTTGACATGACAGCGCGGGAGTTGGGGCGTCAGAATACGACCCTCCAACTTATTGCCTCGGAGAACTTCGCTTCCCCGGCCGTCATGGCCGCAACGGGATCGGTCTTCACCAACAAGTATTCTGAGGGCTATCCGGGACGTCGCTACTATGGCGGAAAACAGGTAGTCGATGAGGTTGAGGCCTTGGCTATCGACCGGGTTTGTGCCCTTTTTGGGGCAGAGTTCGCCAATGTGCAGCCTCATGCGGGAGCCAATGCCAACATGGCGGTGTATCAGGCAGTGCTTGAGCCGGGGGACACCGTGCTTGGCCTTAGCCTGGATCATGGAGGACACCTCACTCATGGGTCACCGGTCAACGCGTCGGGAATGATGTATAACTTTGTCGCCTATCGGGTGACTGAGGGCGATGAACGTTTGGACTACGAGGCCATTAGCGAACTGGCCCTGCAACACAAGCCGAAGCTGATCGTGGCTGGCGCCACCGCCTACCCTCGGGTAATTGAACCCGACCCATTTCGCAGAATTGCCGACGAGGTCGGAGCACTCCTGATGTTCGACGCGGCCCACATCGCTGGTCTGGTCGCTGGGGGCGCTCACCCTAATCCGGTGGCAGCGTCCGACATTGTCACGTTCACCACTCACAAAACCCTACGAGGTCCACGCGGTGGCTGCATCCTGGCCAAGGAAGGTCTTGGCGCTGCTATCAACAAGGCAATCTTTCCCGGCCAGCAGGGTGGCCCCCAGGAACATTCCATTGCGGCTAAGGCGGTGGCCTTTGCTGAGGCATCAACCAGTGAGTTCAAGGACTACGCCGACCAAATTGTTGCCAACGCCAGCACGCTGGCCGCCCAGTTGGCCAGCGAAGGATTCCGACTGGTTTCGGGCGGCACCGACAACCATCTTATGCTCGTCGATCTTCGAACCTTCGATGAGGAACTTACGGGTAAGGAAGCCCAAATTGTTCTGGATGAGGCCGGGATCACCCTCAACCGCAACGCCATTCCGGATGATCCCCGGTCTCCTTTTGTAACTTCAGGGCTCAGAATCGGCACTCCTGCGGTCACCACCCAAGGCATGGGTGAGGCCGAAATGGTGAGGATCGGGGAGTTGATTGCTCGGGCCCTCCGGGATCGAGACGATCCCTCAGCCATCACTTCGGTTCGTGAGGATGTCCGACATCTTTGTTCGGCGTTTAGTCCATATCCCGACCTGGCCTAGATCCTCTTGCTGCCAGCCCTGTCGTCGTATCTGGTCATCATTGCCGTTGCCGCTGTGGTGACGGCCCTGTCAGTTCCGATTTTTCGGGTTGCCGCTCTAAGCCGGGGATTCATCGTAGACCCGGACGAGCGACGAGCTCACGAGGACCCAACGGCGACACTTGGCGGAGGAGCCATGTTCCTAGGGTTCCTGGTTTCGTTCGTGGTGGCCGCGATGAGCGGATGGTTTGAGGGGTCATTTACCGGTACCACCGAACCGGCCGGGGTTATTGCGGTGGCGACCATGGCCTACCTGGTCGGGCTGATCGATGATGTCCGGGAGATCTCGGCTCCAGCAAAAACCGCGGGCCTCGTACTGGCCGCCAGTTTTTTGCAGTTTGGGGGTATTGGCCTCCAGGTTTTTAGAATTCCTTTCGTTCCGGTGCTGATTTTGCCAGCCGATTTAAGTTTTTTGTTGAGCATTATTTGGCTTATGGGCATGGCCAACGCAGTCAACTTTATTGATGGCCTCGACGGCCTAGCCGCAGGGACGATGGGGATTGGGGCTTTGGCCTTTTTCCTCTACTCAATCCAGCTTGGTCGGGAGGGACTTCTTCTGCCGGGAAACATCGGCCCGCTCATTGCGGCCACCGTGGCCGGCATCTGCATGGGATTCCTCCCATGGAACGTAAACCCGGCCAAGATCTTTATGGGAGATGGCGGAAGCTTGCTTTTGGGCTCGCTTATGGCCGCCAGTACGATGGCTGTCGGCGGTCGAACCGAGAATCCATTCAGCGGTCAGACCTTCTTCTTTTATGCCCCGTTGGTCATCCCGCTGGTGATTCTTGGCGTGCCAATGGTGGACACATTTTTCGCCATCGTCCGGCGGGCATCGCGACGTCAGGGCCTCGCCACCGCGGACAAAGACCATCTCCATCACCGATTGATGCGACTGGGACATGGGCACCGACGGACTGTCGCCATCTTGTGGGCTTGGACAGCACTGTTGTCTGGGTTGGTGCTTTGGCCCGTCTACCGCGAGGGTCGTGGGGACCGCATTGTTCCGGTTGGGGTATTTGCCCTCGGACTTCTCCTGTATGTGTCCTTTCGCCCGGGACTCCGAAGAAACCGGCACCAAGAACCGGGCGAGATTGTGTGATCATTGAGCCACTGGAGGGCAGATACGGCTACGCTGACGCCTTGATGGGGTTGCGAAGGGGTAGGCGGATTTAATATCGTTCTGCGGCACGCACCGACGACAGACCAACGCGTCTGCTAATCCTGTCTGCCTCGTTTGCTCCTTGTCCGCCCATAAATCCTCTCCGTTCCAAAGGCCCCGTGACCGCCCAACGCTCCGATCTCACTCAGCAGATGCACAACAGTTCCGGCTCCTTTGAGCTGGTGTTGTCCGGTGTTGTGCTTGGAGTCATTGGCTATTTCGTTGATGGCTGGGCTGGTACGCGGCCGATTTTCATGGTTCTGTTCACCGTTCTGGGGTTTGCTGGTGCTGCTGCGTCGGTCTACTACCGGTACAAGTACGAAATAGCCCAACTCAACGAAGAGACCTTGGCCCTTCAAAAGGCGGCGAGGCACAACTCCAACCCGCCATCGCCAACCTCTAAAGGCCGGAGCGGTCAGGCATGACCTCGGTTGCCCAGCGCCTAGAAGGGCCCTCACCGGCCGCCGAAGTTGCCATGGACATGGTCAAGCGTGGTCTAGTTGCCCTGCCCCTTGGGATGATGATCGGGGCCCTGTTCGCCGGCTTCAATGGCGCGATGTCGGTGGCGTACGGCATTGCTCTCATTCTGATCAATCTCATCTTGTCAGCGCTCCTACTTGGGTGGGCCTCACGAATCTCCTTTGCTGCGGTGGCCTCGGTCGCCCTTGGTGGCTACGTCATGCGGCTGGCCCTCATCTTCTTTGCCGTTTGGATTGTCAAAGACATGTCCTGGGTGGCAATGCTTCCCCTTGGTGTCACCCTAATCGTCACCCATCTTGGGCTCCTGGTATGGGAACTTCGTCATGTTTCGGCATCGATGGCCCACCCCGGACTCAAACCAAAAACCCCTCGTACCAGTTCTCGGCCGGTGGCCGCGGGCAGGCGCTAACCCTGAGGAGCAATTCCTGTGGAACTCGAGTTTCCGTCAATTGACAACCTGGTGAAATGGCCCGCCTATTTTGGTGACGGCACCTTCTATGCGTTCAACAAAATCGCCCTCATCAGTGTGCTGGCTGTGCTCATACCCACCGTCTTGTTCAAGATGGCCAAGAAAGACATGGTTCCTCGCGGTGTTCAAAACATTGTCGAAGGAACGGTCGAGTTTGTCGAAAAACAGGTGGTGCTCTCAGCCATTGGCCCCGAAGGGCTCAAGTACACCCCGTTGTTGCTCAGCATCTTTCTGTTCGTTTTCTTCGGAAACATCTTTGAGGTCATCCCGACCTTCCAGATGCCAGCCAACGCCCGCATGGCCAATCCGGTAATCCTGGCCATCGTGGCCTGGGTTTCCTTTATCGGCATTGGCATCAAGGCTCAGGGGTTGGGTGGCTTTCTCAAATCCTCCCTCTTTCCGCCTGGTGTACCCACCGCCCTGATGCCGCTGGTGAGCATCATTGAGTTCATCTCAACCTTCCTGCTTCGTCCTTTTGGCCTGGCCGTTCGTCTCTTCGCCAACATGCTCGCTGGCCATATCCTGCTGGTGACCTTTGCCGTGTTGTGCATCACCTTGTTCCAGCCTTCAATTTTGGCCGCCATCCTTCCCTTTAGTTTCGCCATGCTGGTCGGCCTCGTCGGCTTTGAGATTATGGTCTCGCTTATTCAGGCTTTCGTGTTCAGCCTGCTAACAGCGGTCTATATCAAGCTGTCGCTGCACGCCCACTAATTCGCAACTACCCCATCCATTCTCGCCCTCGGGCAGAACAACAAACCGCTCCGAAATGGAGCATCGAATCAGGAGAGCAATTCCCAATGAGCATCCTTGCTAGTACTGCCGCTCAGGCTGTTGAGCTTGCCCAGGAACTGAACCCAGAGGAAGCCAAGGCGAATGCCGCAGCCTCCGGAGCTGGTATGGCCTATGGACTGGCCGCCATCGGCCCCGGAATCGGCATCGGCTACCTGGTCGGCCAGGCCGTCCAGGCCATGGCCCGTCAGCCCGAATCAGCCGGACAGGTCCAGACCACGATGTTCCTTGGCATCGCCTTCACCGAGGCCTTGGCGCTGATCGGCTTCGTTGTCTTCATCCTTCTGAAGTTCGCTTAAGCCCATGCTTGCTCAGACGCTAATGCTCCGATTTGGGGAGGACGGTGAGGAACTGGAGGAGTTGGTTGAGGTCGCGGCCGACAATCCCATTCTGCCGGTTACCTCCGAGCTGTTCTGGGGGGCTATCACCTTTGCCGCGTTGTTCTTATTGGTGAAGTACGTGCTGCTCCCACCGGTTCAAAAGACCATGCAGGAGCGAGCCGATTTGCTTCGTGCCGATCTCGACGCCGCCGATGCGGCCCGAGAGAAGGCCGGGTCAGTGGCCACCGAGGTCAGCGACCAGTTGGCCGACGTCCGGGCGGAGTCGGCACAAATTATCGACGCTGCGCGAGCTGAGGCCGAGGCCGAACGGGCCCGCATTGTTGGGGCCGTCGAAGTCGAGGTAGCCGCAGCCAAGGCGGAGGCGGAGGCGGAGATTTCGGCTGCTCGCCAACGTGCCATGGCCGGAGTCGGCCCTGCGGTGGCCGACCTGGCTGCGGATGCAGCGTCCCGAGTCATGAACCGCCCAATCGAGGCTGGCGCTGCGCGTCCTGTCGTCGATCGTCTCCTAAACAGCCCGAACTGAGGTACTGATGCTTTACATTCTTGCCGCCCCAGTAGGAAATGGCGTTCACCTGGCTGGTGACATCAAAGAGGTGTATTGGGGCTCGATTGCCTTCTTCCTACTTATTGGTCTCGTCGCCTGGAAATTTGGCCCGGCCATCAAGAAGATGGTGGTCTCCCGATCCGAGCGAATTCAAGCCGAACTCGAAGCTGCCCGTGCCGCTCGTACTGAGGCTGAAGCCTCGTTGATGGCCTCGACCGCCGATCTTCCTGATGTTGGTGATGAAGAGGCTCGAATCCGGTCCGAGGCCGTCGAGACGGCAGAACGACTCAAGGTAGACATGGTGGCCAAAGCCGAGGCCGATGCTCAAGCCATGAAAACTCGTGGCTTGGCTGACGTAGAAAACATGAAACGTCAGGCGCTCACGGACCTGCAGGACGAGGTCGCTTCCCTCACCCGCAAAGCCACCGAGACCATTGTTGCCGATGGTTTGGATGAGGCAGCGCACGCAGAACTGATCGAGAACTACATCACGCAGGTCGGCCAGCTCAGCTGAGCCCACCCTGACTGACGACGCGGAGAACAACCAGATGCCAGATCACATCACCGGATACGCCGAAGCCCTCCTGGCCGTGGCCCGGGCCGATGGAAATCTTGAGACAGTGAAGGCCCAATTGGCCGAGGTGGCCACGGCCATCGAGGGCAACGAGGAGCTTCGCTCAACCTTGAGTAACAACTTGCTGCCTGCGACGACCCGAGGTCAAATTCTCGACGATTTGTTGGCCAACAAGACAACCGACACCACCCGTGCTCTCAGCGGCCTGATCGTGAGTTCCGGGCGAGGGGCCGAGTTCTCCGACATCGTCAGCGCGTTTGTCGCCCGTTCCGCAGCTGCGGCTGGAAAGGCGGTGGCCACTGTCCGAACGGCGGTCCCGCTTAGCGATGAGCAGCAAACCCGATTGGCGGCTGCGCTGAAAGTCAATACCGGGCGCGAAGTTGACCTTCAGGTCATCATCGATCCAACCGTCGTCGGCGGTGCAATCACGACCATGGGTGACACCGTGATTGATGGTTCGCTCCGCAGCCGCCTGGCCAAGATGAATGAAACTATCTGAGTGGGGCTAGTCGCCTCACATCTAGCGGCGCCCGTCGTCGACCAATCCGACCTAACCCACTTTGAGCCACCCTTCTGAGTATTGAGTAAGAGAGAATCTCACCATGGCACTAACCTTTGATCCGGCCGAAATCACCGGAGCACTGAAGAAAAACCTCGAGAGTTACGAGGCCGATGTATCCAACAAGACTGTCGGGCGTGTCCTTGAAGTTGGCGACGGCATCGCCCGCATTGGTGGACTGCCCGACGCTGCGGTAAATGAGATGCTCCGCTTCGAAGATGGCACCATTGGTCTGGCTCTCAACTTGGATGAGGCGAGTATCGGTGCCGTTGTTCTTGGCGACGTGGCTGGTATCGAAGAGGGACAAGCGGTCGAGTCGACTGGCGAAATCCTCTCAGTCCCGGTCGGTGATGGAGTGCTCGGTCGAGTGGTGAACATGATGGGCGTACCAGTCGATGGCAGGGGACCGCTCAGCAACGTCCAAAACCGCCGCATGGAGATCCAGGCCCCCGGAATTCTGGGCCGACAGCCAGTACATGAGCCAGTTCAGACTGGCATCAAGGCGGTTGACTCTCTTATCCCGATTGGCCGTGGTCAGCGAGAGTTGATCATTGGTGACCGCAAGACCGGCAAGACCACCGTAGCAATAGACTCCATCCTGGCCCAGAAGGGTCTTGGCGTGAAATGCATCTATGTCGCCATTGGACAGAAGGCTTCAACGGTTGCCCAAACCGTGGCCTTGCTTGAGGACGCTGGTGCCCTTGAGTACACCGTTGTCGTTATTGCCCCGGCCTCGGACCCAGCACCCTTCAAGTTCCTTGCTCCCTATGCCGGATGCGCCATGGGCCAGCACTGGATGGAAAACGGCGAGCACGCCCTAATCATCTACGATGACTTGTCCAAGCAAGCCGAGGCCTACCGTCAGGTTTCCCTTCTTCTGCGTCGACCGCCGGGACGTGAGGCCTATCCCGGTGACGTCTTCTACCTGCATAGTCGTTTGCTAGAGCGTTCGGCCAAGCTCTCTGATGAACTTGGTGCAGGGTCGCTCACCGCGTTGCCCATTATCGAAACGAAGGCTGGCGACGTGTCGGCCTTCATTCCGACCAACGTAATTTCGATTACCGACGGCCAGATCTTCCTTCAAGATGACATGTTCAAGTCAGGTATTCGACCCGCAGTCGATGTGGGTATCTCAGTGAGTCGTGTTGGTTCGACCGCCCAAATTAAGGCCATGAAAAATGCCGTCGGCACGCTCAAATCAGACCTTCAGCAGTTCCGTGAGTTGGCCGCCTTTGCCGCCTTTGGGTCGGACCTCGACGCGGTCTCCCAGGCCCAACTTGATCGGGGTTATCGCCTCACCGAGTTGCTAAAACAAGGCATCAACGCTCCTGTTCCTGTCCAGGAGCAGGTTGTGGTGCTCTACGCCGGGACCCGTGGATACCTCGACGAAGTTGAGGTTGCGGACGTGCAGCGCTACGAGACCGAACTGATTGAGTGGTTCAATTCTCGGCACAGCGATCAACTGCGTCACATTGTGGACACCGGCAAGATCCAAGACGAAGAGGCCCTGCTCTCCGCCATCGGCGCCTTCACCGATCAATTCGTTGCCAGCGCGACGAGTGACTCCGAGCCAGGAATCCAAACCCAGGGCGAGGCCGAGACCAGCCTGGTCGATGCGAGTCATACCTTGCCCGAGACGGACACCAGCAGGACTGGAGCCTAAGTCCGATGCCAGGTGGAGCCGAACGGATACTTCGCCGCCGTATCGGCAGCGTGAAGAACACCAAGAAGATCACTCGAGCCATGGAGCTCATTGCTGCGACGCGTGTCGCTCGCGCCCAGCAACGGGCCAGGGCCGCCCGACCCTATTCTGAGCAGTTGACTGGTGTAATCGAAGACTTGGCCGCCGCCGGAGCTGACGTGGACCACCCCTTGTTGCGCCAGGCCGAAAAGGTCGAAAGAGTTGCCTTTGTTATCTGTGCAGGCGACCGAGGTCTAGCCGGTGGCTACAACAGTGGAGTGATCCGGGCGGCGGAGGCCGAGATACAGGCCCTGCGTGCTGCGGGAGGAGACTACAAGATCATCGCCGTGGGTCGGAAGGTCAACGACTACTTCACCTATCGCGGATTCGCCATCGACACGACATTTTCCGGCTTCACCGACAATCCCAGCTACGAGAACGCCAGGGAGATTGCCCGCCGTGTACGAGACTTGTTTGATAGCGGAGAGGTTGACCAGGTCGAACTGATCTTTACCGAGTTCATTTCCATGGGAACTCAGACCCCAGCGGTTCGACGATTCCTACCCTTGGAATCAACGGAAACTATTGCCAAATCTGGTGGCGGCGACGCCGAGGCCGTAGCCGGCTACTCCTTTGAGCCCTCGCCCGAGGGAGTTCTGGAAGATCTTCTGCCTCGCTATGTGGAGGCAAGGCTTTTCGCTGCCCTGCTTGACGCAGCGGCCTCCGAACACGCAAACCGTCAGCGGGCCATGAAGGCGGCAACCGAAAACGCCGAAGATCTTATCGTCAAGCTCTCACGAGAGATGAACCGGGCCCGCCAGGAGTCCATCACCACCGAGATCATGGAGATCGTCAGTGGAGCGGAGTCCCTCGGAGCAGACCAACAAGATGCTCGAACAGACCTTCTGATTGATCACCTCAACCCCGACCATCTCATTGCGGAGCACGTCCATCCATAATGTCAATCCGCACGAAATGTCAGCGATGTTTCCCCGTCCTCAACTCACCATCCTCGCCTGAGAATTACCCAGGAGTTAGCAAATGACCGCAACCGAAACGCAGCTCAAAGAAGGCCGCATCGTCGGTATTGCCGGCCCCGTAGTCGACATTGAGTTCCCTCCAGGAGCCCTTCCCGAAATCAATGCCGCCGTCGAGTTCGACGTCGAGGTCGACGGCGTGATCACCGTCGTTATGGCGGAGGTGGCTCAGCAGTTGGGCTCCGGACGAGTCCGGGCGATTGCCTTGAAGCCCACCGACGGTCTGCGTCGCAACCAGCCCGTTCGTAACCTGGGTCACGGCATCCAAGTGCCCGTGGGCGATGTCACCCTCGGCCATATCTGGAACGTTGTCGGTGAGCCCCTCGATGTTGGTCTGGACGAGGTCGATATCGAGACCCGTTGGAGCATCCACCGGGCCGCCCCAAGTTTTGACTCTCTTGCGCCAAGCAAGGAGGTCCTGGAGACCGGTATCAAGGTCATCGACCTGCTCACCCCCTACCTTCAGGGTGGAAAGATCGGCCTCTTCGGTGGAGCGGGTGTGGGAAAGACGGTGCTAATCACCGAGATGATCACTCGTGTTGCCTCTAACCATGGTGGGGTGTCAGTGTTTGCTGGCGTGGGTGAGCGCACCCGTGAGGGAACCGACCTTTTCATCGAAATGGGTGAGACCATGATGGGCGATGGAAAGACCTCGGTTCTGTCCAAGGCCGCCCTGTGCTTTGGGCAAATGGACGAGCCACCTGGAGTCCGCCTGCGGGTCGCCCTTTCTGCCTTGACGATGGCTGAATACTTCCGCGACGTGCAAAAGCAGGACGTTCTGTTGTTTGTCGACAACATTTTCCGGTTTGTTCAGGCTGGCTCGGAGGTTTCCACCCTGCTTGGACGCATGCCGTCGGCCGTCGGATATCAGCCAACTTTGGCCGATGAGATGGGTGTGCTTCAGGAGCGGATCACCTCGACCGGTGGCCAGTCGATCACCTCGTTGCAGGCGGTGTATGTGCCTGCCGACGACTACACCGACCCGGCTCCATTCACCACCTTTACCCACCTCGATGCCACGACCGAACTGAGCCGCGATATCGCCGCCCTTGGCATTTACCCCGCGGTGGATCCGCTGTCTTCTACGTCCACTATTTTGGCCCCCGAAGTTGTTGGCGACAGGCACTACCAGGTTGCTCGACGGGTGCAGGAAGTGCTCCAGCGATACAACGAACTGCAGGACATCATCGCCATTCTCGGTCTGGATGAACTCTCCGAAGAAGATCGCCTGGTCGTCAACCGGGCCCGTAAGGTTCAGCGCTTCTTGTCCCAGCCGATGTTTGTAGCCAAGGTCTTTACCGGACTGGACGGAGTGTTCACCCCGGTGGAAGAAACGGTTGAGTCTTTCGAAGCCTTGGTCAATGGTGACATGGACGACCTGCCGGAGCAGGCCTTCCTCAATGTCGGCGGAGCCGACGAGGTCCGGGAGAAAGCGGCACGTCTCCAGAAAGACGCAAGCTAATGTCATTCGCCGTCGAGTTTGTCTCTCCGGAGTCCTTGCTCTACTCCGGAGAGAGCACCCAGGTGGTTGCTCGTACCCGTGGCGGCGGAGAGATCGCCTTCCTAACTGGTCATGAACCCTTCATCGGAAGCCTCTTGGCTTCCGAGGTTCGGGTTACTGAGGTATCGGGAGACATCGCCTCATTCGCGGTACGCAGTGGCTTTGTTTCAGTTACGGGCACCTCGGTCACGGTTTTGTCCGACGAGGCCACCTTGGTTGACGACATTGATGTAGCGGTAGCTAAGGCTGACTTGGACGCAGCCTTAGAGGCATTGAAGGCCAACGAGGATGACAAGTTCGCCGCTCAGGACAAACAGTGGGCCGAACTCAAACTTCGCCTGGCCTCCTCGGACTAGACCTCATTCTCGTTTCCCCTTATGCCAGTCAGGCATCCCCTCCCGTCCGATCACTCGAATTGTGTACAAAGGCGCCGATGGGTACAAGTGCCGCACCCGGTATATGCATCCCGGGAACACGGCATGGAAGAACCCCTACCAACTACGGTGGTCTGATATGACGAACAAGCACATGGCACCAGAGCGAAATCTTGCTCTTGACCTCGTCCGAACCACGGAGGCTGCGGCGATGGCGGCAGCCCGTTGGATGGGGCGGGGGGACAAGGTCGGTGCCGATCAGGCCGCGGTTGATGCCATGCGCGACGTACTGGCTACGGTCGAGATGGACGGGGTGGTCATCATCGGTGAGGGAGAAAAAGACGAGGCCCCGATGTTGTACAACGGGGAAGCGATCGGCAATGGGAACCCACCCGAAACTGACATTGCGGTTGACCCTGTCGATGGAACAACTCTCACGGCGCAAGGTCAAGCTGGCGCGATCGCTGTCATCGCCGTGGCCGAACGCGGTTCCATGTTCGACCCCGGGCCCATGGTTTATATGGAGAAAATTGCCGTTGGCCCATCGGGAGCAGGCATTGTTGACATTCGACTCCCCGTGGATCGCAACCTGACGGCTTTGGCCAAGGCGAAGCGGGTCAGCGTTCAAGACCTGACCGCAGTTGTTCTCGATCGACCTCGCCACCAGGCCTTAGTACAGGAGATTCGCGATGCCGGCGCTCGAATCAAGTTGATTCGAGATGGTGACGTTGCCTCCGCTATCGCTACCGCATGGCCTGACTCTGGCGTTGACATCTTGATGGGCATTGGGGGAACGCCTGAAGGCGTCATCGCCGCGGCCGCCCTCAAATGTATGGGTGGCGACCTTCAGGGTCGGCTCTGGGCTCGTGATGATGCGGACCGGGCAGCGGCCGCCGAACAGGGCTATGACCTCGAAGCGATCCTCACTTTGGATGATCTGGTAAACACCGACAATTGCTTTTTTGCTGCGACGGGAATCACCAGCGGCGACCTTCTGCGAGGCATTCGCTACCAGCCAGATGGCATCACGACCCAGTCACTCGTCATGCGCGGTAGTACCGGGACGGTTCGGGTAATTGACGCTCATCACAAGCCGTCTAAGCTACGG
>JAJRXF010000086.1 GCA_024276425.1 Actinomycetes bacterium
CTGAAACCCCCGAAACAACACTCATTGCCGCGTTTGCGACCCTTGAACGGGTCGCAAACGCGACACTCAACCCTGAGGTAGGCGCCGCCCATCACCCGCCGCTCTGGCGTCGTCAAGCACCCACCAACCCTGAGGCAGCCGAAGGCAATGAAGAAGCAGGAGGAGAAAGAGGAGAAGGAGAAGGAGAAGGTGTCAAGCTTCTTGGGGAGCGGACATCAGGTAACCAAGCATCTTGGTGGTGGCCCCGGCCATTGGTCGAATAGCAAGCGAATCGGCCAGGGGAGGTACCGTGAGTTTTAGCTCCCGCCGAACCCAAGCAGGCAGACTGGCGATGGCCCCCGCCGCCAAGGTGGCATAGGTTCCACGGGTCCACCAAGGCAACGGTGGTGAACTCAAGAACTTCACTGCCTCCAAAGCGTCCGCTCCCGCGGCGCATTCTGGGCGGAAACCTTCCAAACACTCAGTCAACTCTGCCACCGACTCTGGAGGAGTCTCGGATCCAAGTAGTCGGGCAACCACAGCCATCTCCGCGACATAGCGATCCCGATCGGCATCCCGAAGCTTGCCCGTCCCATGGCGCTCAAAGGCGCGAAGAAAACTATCGACCTCGGCCACATGTACCCACAGCAACAAGTGAGGGTCATTGGCCGCGTAGGGTCGTCCATCGGGCGCCGTACCCCTCACGCGTTCGTGCACCCGTCGCACCACGGCAATCGCCGTCTCCGCCGTAGCAGTCGACCCAAAGGTCGTCGCCCCAACAAAGCGACTTGTCCGATTGAGCCTGCCCCAAGGGTCTCCCTTGTAGTCAGAATGCTCGGCCACTCCCGCCATCGTCAAAGGATGAACCGTTTGAAAGAACAACGACCGCAACCCGCCAATAAGCATCGAAGGGTCGCGATGGACCCGCCAGACCACACTACTTGGCCCGAAGAGGCCATGATCCTCATCGGAAGCCAACTCATCAAAGGCCAACTGCTGATCACCAATAATGCCTCGTCGGAGTTGAGACCCACCACGTGCTCGCAAGGACCCAGCGAGGTCACCAACCCCACCGGCCAATCCACTCACGAGATCGACAGGGGTGACACGCATAGGCCTGACTGTAGGAGACAGAACGGACCAAGCGATAGCGCCCAGGGACCTATTCGACTTCGGTCACCGTCGCCCGGGCTTGCAAGGCTTTGAGGACTTCCCGACCCCTGGGCGAGATGTTGTAGCCAACCCGACGGCTTTGAGTTAGCCCCAGGGCCTTCAGTTTTCGAACGTCAAGTTTGAACGGCTTCGTCTCCCTCCCGAACCCTGCGGCCAGGTCTGGCGCCCGAACTCCAGGCTGTTCATCGATGATCTGCAGTGTTTGCATCGCCCAGGCTCCGTAGCTCGAACGGGCATCCATCCGGTCAAGTCGCTTCACTATGGTCCCAACCTCATCTATGGTCGGCACTGTGTTTGCTAGTTCTGTACGCGGGTCAGGACCGGCAACATGGAATCGAATGCGGTACAGAGTCGTCTCAACACTCGCCGGACCAAGCTTGTCCAAAACGTCCGCCGCTGACCGCCGGCCAGCCATGATCGCATCGCGGTCACTGATCTCAGACTCCTCGATCACATCACAGCTGTCAACCTCCAGCATGCCCGCTGTACTGCGGTAGTGATTGCCAACGATGACCTGGCACCGCTTCCAGCGACGAAAGGTCACAGTAATCGACCCGTCCGCCAATCCATCCCACGCATCCTTTGTGAATCTCACGTCACCTCCGACCTTGACCTTGCCCTTGGGTCCCTTGGGTCCCTTGGGTCCCTTGGGTCCCTTGGGTGAACCGATACTAGGGTGCCGTCGGTGTTCACCCTCGAAGCGATCCTTATCGGTCTCTTGGCCGCCTTCGTCGTGGGCCTCTCCAAGACCGCCATCCCCGGAGCTGCCCTCATTGCCATCCCCATGTTGGCAACGGTGGTTGAGGGACGGCTCGTACCCGGCGCTTCCCTCCCAATCTTGATGACCGGCGATCTCTTTGCCGTCACCTGGTATCACCACCACACTCGTTGGGATCTGCTCAAGACGTTGTCGTTGTGGGTCACCGTTGGGTTTAGTTTCGGCATCACCTTCTTCGTTGTTGTTGGCACCGCGACCCGATCACTGGAGATCACCATTGGTCTCATTGTTCTACTCATGGTCGGCCTACAAATTTCCAAGATGATCCAGACTTCCCCACCCACCGATCACAAGCCCCCGGTGTCTCTCTATGGCACCACCGGTGGCTTTACTACCTTTGTTTCGAACTCAGCCGGGCCAATAATGAACACCTACCTGGCCAGCCTTCGCCTGTCCAAGGAAGAACTAGTCGGTACCTCCGCCATCTTCTACTTTGTGGTCAACATCTCCAAGATCCCCTTCTACCTGGCGCTCGGACAGTGGACCGAGGGAGGACGCTTCTTCACGTGGGAAAGCCTCAAGTACGATCTGATCATCCTCCCTGGCGTTCTGGTCGGCGTTGTGGTCGGACGCTGGGTTTTCGCCCTCATTCCACAGAAGACGTTTCTCTTGATCGTGCTAATTCTGTCGGGTATTGGTGCCCTGAAGCTGCTGGTGTAGTCGGATCAGTTCGGCCTACACCCTCGGGTGGGAAATCACCAGACCGACGCTGCTGAGTTGGATCGTACTCGGTATTCGAAGGGCGAATCTCACCGTCATCGGTCGGCACCGTGCGGACATCGGGGTCCACCGGGTCCAGAGGTAGCCCGGCCAGAATTTGCTCCTGATCTTCCGACAACGACTCAGAGGACTGTCGGGGTTCGGATGACCGCGGCGTCACCTTCCACTCCCTCTCCCGCCTCGCCTCCTTAATGTGAGCCGTTCGAGCAATGACATTCTTCCACTCGGTGTCTCGATGATGGTGTCGGCCTCGTTAGGTAGATACGCGGCAATGATGGCTGAACCCACAGGCCTGGGGCCCGAAACC
>JAJRXF010000087.1 GCA_024276425.1 Actinomycetes bacterium
CGAGCCGAACTCGAAGGTGCCATCGGCGACGCCGTCAGCGACGCCCTAGCCGGCACCGAGGAAACCCTCTACCTGTCCAAACACAAACTTGGTCTCCTACATGGCTGCGAGACCCGGTTTCTAGCCGAGGAGAAAGCCGACTTTGCCTGGAGTGTCCCCACTGCTCGGGGGACCGTGGCCCACAAAGCCATCGAGCTGTCCATCACCAGACGTGGCAACCCGACACCCATCCAACTGACCGAAGATGCCATGGCCCGGCTAGAAGCCGACAATGGCGGCATTAGCGAGTTCATTCAGCAGCTCTCCGAAGGCGAACGAGCTGATCTGGTTGGCAGGGTCAACGGCTTCGTCGCCACCTTCGTGGAAACCTTCCCCCCACTCAGCCGCAAGTGGCGCCCGGTGGCTGAATCCCGAGTCCGAGCCGACCTTTGCCACGACAAAGTCACTCTCCAGGGCACCATTGACCTCAGCCTTGGCCACGCCAGAGGAAACGAAGCGGGAAAGGTATTGATTGACCTGAAAACGGGAAAGCC
Organism: Actinomycetes bacterium; assembly: GCA_024276425.1. Classification (GTDB taxonomy): domain Bacteria; phylum Actinomycetota; class Acidimicrobiia; order Acidimicrobiales; family SZUA-35; genus JAJRQY01. Next base: position 534 of record JAJRXF010000087.1, read on the forward strand.
ACACGTCAGCCATATCGAAGATCTGCGTTTCTACAGCCTCCTCGAAACCATGAAACTGGGCATCCCGCCTCGGCTATTGGTCAACTACTATTTGGAGGCTGGCCAGCCTCGGCGTGAGCAAGTCACCGAAGACATCTTGTGGTCCACAGCCAAGCGGGTGGTCGACGCGATTCTCAAACTACTGAAATTGCGAAGCGGGGAACGCCAACCAACGATTAGCCCATCGGGTGCTTGTCGATTCTGCCCGGCGCTGCCAACCTGCGAAACCGGCCAAGCCGACCTCGATTCCACTGACGACACCTAAACCGCTACAGCTCCAACAAACCGACGCCTAGAGGACGGCGACCTCATCACCCTCAGTGATCTCACCCTCGATGCGCACCTGGGCACCAACACTCAAGAAGGTGGCCCTCGTCGCGTTGATGTATTTGAGTAGTCCAAGATCGGCATCCAAGCCAGGTTGAGCACGGGTGATCATCACACAGCGGTCGATCTGCTTGATGACCTGAATTGTCGCCTTCTCTCCGAGGCGAATCTTCGATCCAATCCAATCGTCCTCGCCTGCGCCGCTCAGTAACACATTCGTGCGGAAGCGACGTAGTGGCCACTGGCCCAGTGAGGCCTCCGAAACCAGCGAAACCATGGATTTTGCGCTGTCGTGGAAGGAGCCGGGCGGGCCCTGCCACTGCACCCATTCCTGCTCGCTGCCAGGATCGATCGGGCACTCATAGGTTCCACCCGAGTCCCCGGGGGCTAACAAGTGAACATCCCGACCCAACCATGCCGACAAGACATCGTCCTCGGCGGTTTCGGTCCCATCGGGCAGGGTGATTACAACCTCTCCCGGCCCCTCATAGCGGGCCGACGCAAACAGCAAAGCCGGAGTACGCCGACCAGTCAAAACCATCTGAGTCTCCAGATCCTGAACACCCCAGCGGCGATCGCCCTCGATGCCCGCTGCGCCTAGTCGAACCGAGGTCACCCTCTCGCCTCCAACCGACTTGACCGGGTAGCGCCAGAGTTCACGAATCCGCACGGGATCTCCCTTGTGTCTCCCCGGTTGAAATGACCGGGCCAGTGGGGATGGTCTGAACCTGACTTGGACGGTACCGACGGCGATAGGCACGCCAAGCCACCAAGCCAGACAAGAGAGGGAAGAGCAGAGAAACAATGCGGTAGACCACCGTAGCCAGAACCGCGTCCTGGGCCGAGATACCAGAAATGATTAGCAGCGAATACAAGCCCGCATCAACAAAGCCAACGCCACCCGGAGTAAAGGGGATCATGCCCAGAACCGAACCGCCGGCATAAGCCAACAAGACAATGCTGAGCCGCGGATGGGCCCCAACCCCATACAACGCAGCAATCAGGGCGAGGTAGTCAAAGGCCCAGTTCCCAGCCACCGCGGCCACTGCCTGAGGACCCTTGTTCTCCAAAACCCCACCCAAGCGATCACGCTCGACTACCAGTTTGTAGGGGTCAAAACTCTTTGGCCGGCCAAAGCGACCGTTCAACACGAGGTAAATCTTGTCAACCAGTCGCCCAATTAGAAGCAGCGGGCGATCGGATCGCAACCCAACGAGGCCGGTGGCCACCAGAGCGACGAACATCACCCCACCAGCCACGGCCGCTGGCCACAACTGCTCGGGAATCGGGGCACCCACTAAGGCCAACAACAAGGCGGTCGCCGGAATAGCAAACAGGGCAGCGGTCGAAAGTATCGAGGTGGCAGCCAGGGCTCCTGCTGCCTCGGCGGGCGCCACCCCGCTGACGGACAACATGCGATAGAGCGTGGCTCCACTCGCGGCCACTCCCCCGGGGACCGAGCGGCTCACCGCGTTGGACACAAGCTGGCTTGTGGCGGCCACGAACCAACTCACCTTGGGCAGAACGATCCGCGTGAGCCACCAGGTGCAACCAAAACTGACGGCCTCCAGCACCAGAGCAACACCAAACCAACGGATGTCCACCGATCGCAACCTCGGCGCGGACGAGAAAATTTCCAACAGTTGATCCCAAAGGAACAAAAGTGAGATCAGACCGAGGGCGATGAACACCGCCCGCTTGGTCCAATCGCTAATCTGAGCGGTTCCCTCCGATCCAGTCCGAACCCGGTCGATGACCTGATCATTGATTCTCCGCTGATACAACCCCAACCTAGCCATGAATGTTGCCGTCCGGATCTCCGGCGAAGAGGCGAAGCGGCCAACCAAACCGGGTTAACAGTTGATCAACCCGGTTTAAGGGAAGACCAACAATCCCGTCATAGGGGCCCTCAACGCCAGTCACGAACTGGGCTGCATACCCTTGTATGGCATAGGCGCCCGCCTTACCTTCATGCTCCCCCGTGGCCAGATACCACGAAATGTCGGCATCACTGAGCGTCCGCATTCTCACCGTTGTGGTCGCCACATCAACAATTGAGTCACCACCCCCATCAGATCGATTCCCCAACAGACAAACCCCCGTGTGTACCCGGTGACGACTATTGCTAAGCAAACCCAACATGGCGATGGCCTCAAGGTCAGTGGCCGGTTTACCCAAAATGGTCCCATCGACTTCAACCACGGTGTCTGATCCTAGAACCAGTGCGTTTTCACCGCTGACCAACGAGGCTGCAGCCTCAGCCTTCTGCCGTGCGAGTCGCGCGACTAACTCCTGGGCTGTCTCTAGGGGAGCTGGGGTCTCGTCGATATCGGCGACGACGACTTCCGGGACGACACCAACCGATGCCAGCAACGCCCGGCGCCGAGGCGAGCCGGACGCAAGCACAAGCCGAGGGCGATCGGCGGCTAGTTGGGTGGGCATTACGACATAGTAGGTCTCGACCCTTCAAACTTCCGCCCGGCTGCCGAATGAAGGACATGAGTGTGAATCCCCACCAGGCGGCTACCCGTCATCTGCTCTCCCTGGCTGACCAGGTGGCACCCCGGCTTGATCCCCGTCATCTCAACACCTGTAACCAGACCTGGCTGGATATCCCGGTGTCGGCCGCTGAACCAGTCAAGGTGGCTCTCTTCACCCAGTTTCTGGCCGAGCAGTGCGTTCCCTTCGAGTGCTCCCGTCGCTTTGTCTCTGTTCCCCGCGTCGAAATCGAAACCATGCTCGGATCCATCGAAGAGTGGGCCTTCGGAGATGACAAAGGCGACCTTCCCAATCGAGATCGTCACCCATCAGTTGACTCTTTGGCCTCAGTTGACTCTTTGGCCTCAGTTGACTCTTTGGCCTCAGTTGACTCTTTGGCCTCAGTTGACTCTTTGGCCTCAGTTGACTCTTTGGCCAAGACGCTACGGGAGATTGGGGAGACGGTGATGGCAGCCGTGTTTGACCATGAGGTCCCAAGCGGAACCACAACCTCGGACAACCGAACCCTAGGAATTGACCTTCGCCACTAACATCGCTTCACGCCATGGCAGACTCAGCCCATGAGTCTCGTTCAGGTAGAAATCGATCAGTCCGTTGCCACCCTCACGCTCAATGACCCCGGGCGTCGCAATGCTGTCACTCTGGCCATGTGCGATGAGGTTGGTGCCGCCATGGACAGTATCGAGGCCGATCCCAGTGTCCATGCCATAGTGGTGACCGGTGCCGGTTCGGCCTTTTGTGCCGGGGCCGACCTGACCCACCTGGGCAACTCCGAAGAGGAGGGCCTGCTGGCCATCTATGAGGGGTTCCTCCGAATCGGCCGGAGCCCGCTGCCAACCATCGCGGGCGTGAACGGTCCAGCGGTTGGTGCTGGCATGAACCTGGCTCTGATTTGTGATGTTCGAATCGCTGGCCGATCGGCCCGCTTCGATGACCGGTTCCTCCAGATCGGTATCCATCCCGGCGGGGGGCACACCTGGATGTTCCAGAACATTTGTGGCCCACAAACCACCGCGGCGGCAGTTCTGTTCGGTGAGGTTCTTGATGGTCCACAAGCTGAACGAGTCGGGTTGGCCTTTCGCTGTGTCGAAGATGACCAGTTGTTGGTTCACTGCCAGGCCATGGCGGTCAAGGCTGGTGCTGCACCCCGCGAACTGGTCATTCGCACCAAACAAACCATGGCGGAAATCCGCGATGTCACCAACCAAAGGGCTGCCGTGCACTTCGAACTCGGCCCTCAGGCGGCCTCGGCTCGTCAGCCGGCCTTCAAAGCGAAGCTTGAATCCCTCGTGGCCAAGATCACCAGCTAGATCCCAACCGAAACCTCGACCTAAACTCCGCCCTATGGAACCTGTTCGCTATGTCGACCTTCTCAACCAGCGCTATCAACTGCAGGGTTTCCCTCCCTATGAATGGACAATCAACGAACCGGGTGCACTCACGCCGCTCACCAAACCCCTCGAGGAATGCCGGGTCTCCATGCTCACCTCCGGTGGGGTCTCCCATTGCTCGATGCCAGCGTGGGATGCCAAGGCCCGCAATGACTTTCGCCTCGATACCATCGACCCAGCCTCGGAGGGGCCCGACTTTCAAGTCAGCGATAGCTACTACGACACCACCGACGCCACCCTTGATGTGAACACCGTTTTTCCCATCGATCGTCTTCGGGAACTGGCCGACCAGGGAATGATCGGATCGGTCGCTCCCAGATTGTGGAGCGGCTTCATGGGCCGGATCTACAAGCGCACCCACGTCACCGAGGTGGCTGCGCCCGCACTTGCTGACGAACTAGCCGCCGACGACGTCGACCTTGTCCTGCTGGTCCCCGCTTGACCGTTGGATCACCAGACAGTTGGTCTGGTAGCTCGAAGCATCGAACACGCTGGAATCCCAACCGTTTACCTATCGACCGGCCGGGACTTGACGGAACTCGTCCGTCCCCCTCGTTCCCTGTTCGTCAACTTTCCCATGGGCAATCCATTTGGACCGCCGAACCAGCCGGAGATTCAACGAGGAATCCTGCGAGCCGCCCTCGAACTGGCAGCGACCGAGCACGAGCCCGGCCACATCACCGACTTGCGCGACACCTGGCCCAGGGACTTCACCCAAGACGTCCGAACTAGCCTGTTGACTGTCTAGTTCAAGTCGTCTAGTTCAGCCAGTCCTGAACCAATTGTTTGCCCCAGGCCGACCATTCCTCGGAGGTGACGGCGTAACGAATGTGGTACTCCCATACCCCGTCGATTTCCAGGTAGCGCAGGGCCGTTCCCTCTGAGCGCAAGCCCAACTTTTCAACCACCCGGCGTGAAGCCGCGTTGCGAGGAACGATCGAGATCTGGACCCGATGAAGATCCAATTCCTCAAACGCAAACTGCAACACAAGAACAACTCCCTCGGGGGTGTAGCCCTTGCCGCAACGAACTTCATCAATCCAATACCCGAGGTAGGCATTCTGAAATGGTCCTCGTTGCACTGAGTTCAGGTTGACTTCCCCAGCGAACAAACCACCAACGAAAACCCCAAATCCGTATCCCGTACCAAGCTGCCACTCCCGCTCACGAGAATGACAACGTAGGGAGAAAGCACCAGAGTCTCGGATCGTGTCTGGTCCCCTCGAGGACCGTTGCGGCTCCCACTTCGTTAGCCAGTCATGGTTGCGAGTCCGAACGTCGCGCCATTGGTCGAAGTCTGCTGGACGTAGAGGACGAAGCAGAACTCGCTTGCCAATCAACGTTGCGTTCATCCGGCCCTCAGATCCGCCATGATCCCCTCAAGCAAATCGTCGTCGGACACCACGATCTCATCAATGCCCAGCCGACGCATAAAACCAACCAGCACGCACAACCCGCCGACGATGAGTGAAACCCGATCGGAGTCTAACCCCGGGTTATACACCCGATCGGCATGAGACTCCGTAGCCAAGGTCCGGAATACGTCTTCGACCGCTCCTCGACCAAGCTGAAAACCCTGGATGACGTCCGACCGGTACTCGGCCAAACCAAGCTCGACAGCCGCTGTCGTGGCGATGGTACCGCCAACCCCAATGATGGTTCCCTTAGTAACCGCAAGCGAGACTTTTGAAAGTTCTCGAACGACGTCGTCCATGTGACTGTAGATGACCGAGAGGGCAGAGGAAAGCTCCGCTGGATCAGGTGGGTCCGATTGAAGATATTCCTCAGCAATTCCAACTGCACCGATTGGAACCGACCGGACCTCGACCTGATCACTGCCAGCGGACCCCACAATGAGTTCGGTCGATGCGCCACCAATGTCAATGACTAGGGCCAGGCTTCCCTCAGAAAGGTGTTTGGTTGCCCCGGCAAAGGCAAGCATACCCTCCTCAGTTTCGCTCAAGATCCGCAAATCTGTCGCAAATACCCGTCGGACAAGCGCCGCCAACTCCTTACTGTTAGAAGCCAATCTCGCCGCAGCAGTGGCAACGACCACAACCTGATGGGTTCCGGCCTTGTCACACAACTGCCGATAGTCCCAAAGCACCAACTCAACTCGCTCGAGCGCTTCCGGACTGATCGTTCCACGAAGAGTGAGGCCCTCACCCATTTTCGTCGTGCGCTGCAGACGAATATTGGAGACGCCGTCGACCCCTATTGCCTCGTTAGTCGATCGGATCGAAAGCCGTGTAGAGGCCGAACCCAAGTCGATAACAGCAGTCACTCGCTTCTTCACAGGCCAACCGAATTGGTCTTTTCGTCGCCCACGCCCACGTCCTCGGCCAACTCGGTCACGATTCCAGTCTCGTATGGGTCAAAAGCGTCGCCGGAGGTATCCAAGTGTTCTTGGACCCAACGCCCTACCGCATCGTCGGCTCCCGCCAGAAAACTGGCATAGTGGGCGTGAAGGCACTTCACCCCACGCCGCGTGCCACCAACACCGCCACTGGGCCTCGGCCCCTCATAGGAAGCGGGAATGAGAGCATCACGTTCGGCCTCGGCTCGGGCATGAACCGCAGCCACAATCTCGGGATCGAGTTCACGTTCGGCCCGATTAACCGCCCCCATCGACTCAAGCCGTCCGATAGCTCGATTGAGGGCGCGGTCGACCATCCAATAGCGGGTTGGCATCGGCCGACCCGAGTCCAAGAATGGCTGATTGGACAAAACTACCGGACTACCATCGGCGCGGCGGACCACAACTTCGAAGGCACCCATTGGAGCACGGCCCAATAACATCGCGACGAGCTCGCGATCAGTCGGAGGCACGGCCCCTCAGGAGCATCCGCAGGACAACAAGGGCAAGAACCGCTCCGAGGACTGGTCCAAGACGTTTCATCAAGCTGTCACCGGTGACCGCGAAGATATCGACCGCGTCTGGCTCCTCAGAGTGGATCTTACGAACCTTGGGGGTCTCTTGAGTGGTCTCAGTCTTGACCGAACCGGTCGCCGTATCGGAGGCCGGACCGTCCGAGCCAGTTCCCACTAACCCGGTTCCGTCCGAGCCAGATTCGTTTGCGGCTTCTGTGGCCGCTTGTCCCACTACTTCTCCTGGAGCGGGTGAGGGGGCGCCATCGGTCTCAGCCAGCTTGTCTCGGAGGTTGTCGCTGAACATTCCGAGGAGTTTCTTTGACACATCCTCGATGGCGCCTCGACCGAAACTGGCGACTTTCCCCACCAAAGCAAGGTCGGTGTGTATGGTCACCAGAGTTCCCTCATCCACCTCCTCCATGGTGGCGGTGATGGTGGCGTTGGCGTTGCCATTGCGCGGATCCCGACCCTCCGCACTGAGCTTGGAAACCTTGGCTTCAGGGTCTTGGCTAATGAAGGAAGCCTTGCCCTTGTACTTGGCGGTTACCGGGCCAACCTTGATTTTCACCAGGCCGCGGTACTCCTCGCCCTCAATCTCTGTCAACTGAGCTCCCGGCATGCAGGGCGCAATGAACTCGAGGTCGTTGATAATCTTCCAGGTCTCTTCGATCGGTCGTTCGACCATGAACTCGTTCGTCAGTTCCATTCTTCCAGATCCCTCTTTGTGTCAATGTCAGCAGCCTTGCCGACACAGGGTACCGGAGACACGAGCCCTGGATGGGCTCGAATGAGCTCTCGGGCACCAAAATCGCCTTCTTCGGGTAGCAGCGGCCACACCGAGCGCTCAAGCTTGACCGGAGGGCGACGTTGCCCCTCGAAATCCGCAATCGTGATTGGACCACGGGCGGCCCCAACGGAGCGCCAGGCCGAGGCGGGAACCATTGGCTGGTCGGCCAGGCCAACAACGACTGCCTGATGACCATCATCACTCACCCGTCCCACCCCCGCAGCAAGGCTCTTCGACTGACCTTCGGCCCACGATGGCGATTCAACCCAGGTGATTGCCTCCCAAATATCGGCCAACTCCTGGGCCAAGGCCGCTTGAAGGTCAACGGCGCCGCTCACAACGTACAACTGGTTGAAGCCAGCCTCGTGGGCGGAACGGATCGCCCAACTAGCGAGTGGGTGGCCACGAAAGCTCGCCAAGAGCTTGTGCTCTGGACCTTGAAATCGAGAACCGGCACCGGCGCCAAGTACTAGTCCAGCAATCGTCACCTCCCCACTCTAGGCACTTCCCCCAAGCACTGACGAGTGGCAACACCTACGCGATCTCGATGTACTCTCGGGATCGGAGCATGTCGAGGAACTGGTCGGCGGTAAGGGCCGAAGACAACCAAAGGCCTTGACCGGTCCGACAACCCAACTCGACCAACTGCTCCCGGACCTGTTCGTCGTCAACCCCAGCGGCTGAGACCCGCAAACCTGCGGTGTGAGCCAGAGTAATCAGGGAGTCGACAAGGGCTCGGCTGGAGAGGCGATTGCCGAGATCGGAGATCAAGGCCAGGTCGATTTTGACTGCGTCGATTGCAAAGCGAGTCAGGCGATCCAGATTGGAGTAGTCCGAGCCAAACCGATCCAACGTCACCGCCATGCCGACCGCGCGATAGGTGTCGAATGCCCGCTTGAGGACCTCTCCGTCGCCACTCAGCACAGATTCGGGGACCTCGATGCGCAGATTTGACGCCAGGAACCCCTGACGACCAAGTTCAGAGGAGATGAGTTCACGCGAGCGCGGGTTGAGGAACATTTCGGCCGTCAGATTGATCGACATTTGTAGGTCATCGACATCGATTCCTTGGTCGCGCCAACTGGCCAAGTGCTGCATGCTTTTGCGGATCACCCACTCATCAATCTTGTTGGCAAAGCCTGCATCACGGGCGATTGGAATGAACTCCGATGGCATCACCAGACCGCGTTCGGGACTGATCCAGCGAACCGTGGTCTCCATGCCGACCACGGTGCCAGATTGCAACTCGGCGATCGGCCACATTAACAGTTCGAGTTCGTCCCCTTCGATGGCCCGTTCGATGTCGGCCACCACCGAAATCTTGCCGTCGGCTTGACCGAGGGCTTCATCGCTCGCTCGGACCGCCCGCCCCTTACCCATGGCCTTGGCTCGGTACATGGCAACATCGGCCTGCTTGAGAAGATCTTCAGAGGACCGCTCCGTGGTACCAGATGACACCCCGATCGAGGCACTAATCTGCACCTCGGATCCACCAGCGATGAAGGGCATCTCCAGAACCGAAACCACCCTGGTCGCAAGCTTTTCCGCCTCGGACGGACCAAGCCCTCGTAGTACGATCACGAACTCATCGCCACCGAGCCTGGCCAAGAAGTCGACCGGTCGAAGGACGTCACGCAACCGCTCCGCAACCCGGACGAGCAGGTCATCTCCAGCCCCATGCCCATGCCGGTCGTTCACCTGCTTGAATCCGTCAAGGTCCACGAAGAGCACACTCAACTGTTCTTCGGATTCCATCAAGACGTCATCCAACTCGGTCACAAGTTGATGGCGGTTGGGCAGACCGGTCAGGCTGTCGTGGGTGGCCTGATAGGCCAGTTGGGCTTCCATTCGTTCTCGTCGGGCAATGTCCTCGGCCAAAGCTTGGGTCATGTTGTCAAAAGCCTGGGACAAGCGCCCGAGTTCATCCAGACGTTGGTCATCGGTCCGAACGGTTAGGTCTCCATTGGCTACCGCCTCAGCCAGCACCGTCATTCGACCCAGCCTGCGGGCAAAGCCTCGGAAGGCCACAGCTACCACGGCCAAAATCACGAAACCGGCCGCGACAAAGACCCCGATGATGGACACCCGAACGCTGTTGAGATCTCGATACAGGCCAGCCTGATCGACCTCGATAACAATCACCCAGCCGGGGTCTACCTCAACTCTCGATGCCGCTTGAACCACTTCGGACCCAAACTGGTCGGTGGTTTCTAACACGGGCGCCGGATCGAATGGGTTGGGATTTGTCCGAAGATTGAACGGAGTACCAACGATCGGGCTGTCACTCCGCATGATGATCTCATACTCACCAGCAGAGGTCGGTTGAAGCACCAACGTTCTGGTGTCGCTGCCGAGAGTCTCTGAGAGGTCAACGGCGCCAGAAAGTAGGACGGTGAGATCCCACTCGGTTACCAGCCACATGGAAGCACTCGAAGTGTTCGAGCGGATGCGGCGAACGATTCCAACATGGGGCGATCCGTGGTACAAAAAGACATCGCCTACTAGCAACTCATCAGTCCCAATCGCCAGTTGAACAGCGTTGGTCTCGGGCTGGATCTCTCCACCCGTGAACCCAGCGGCTGCCTCACCACTTACCCGCAGCTGCACCCCAAGAAGGCCATCGCCCTGAAGGCGCAAGTAGGCCGAGTCGATGTACTCATTGAGTCGCCGTTCCGTCACCCCGGCCCCAGTCTCAAGCGAGTCAAGGTTGGACACCCATTGGACAAAGACTGGGTCGTTCTCGATTGTGGCAATGCGGTCGATTGCGCTGTCGACTGCACTTTCGAGCCGGTCGGCCTCCACCTGGCCAGCCAGGGCAACGTTGCCAAGCATCTGTTCTCGGAGCATTCCGGACGCGACATTTGCCACCTGGACCCCAAGAAGGACCAGAGGGAGGCAAGAGGCCATCACCGCCAGGCTCACTTTTTGACCCAGACGGAGGCGGCGCCACAAAAGAACAGGTCGTACCCGACCAGTTTCCGACGTCACGCATGACCCATCGGTCTTACGGGGGGGATTTCAAGCCGAAACAGGCCTTCTAGGGCCTTGTACCTACATTCTTGTCTGCACTAGCTTGTGCTCTACTCTGTGCAGTCTCGTCCTCGGCAAGGCCACTATGAGAGCGGAGAAGAGATTTCCCTCTTAGAGCTTGCCCTTATCCGGGGCGATGGATGTCCCCGTCGGCATCTCGAAGTGAGGGCGCCACCCGACCCGAGCGCAACGCAATGATCTCCGCACAGATGGAAATGGCGGTCTCCTCCGGTGTTCTGGCCCCGAGGTCAAGGCCAATCGGCGCCATCATCCGATCGAGGTCCTCCTGGGAAGCACCCTCATCCAAAAGACGCTGATTTCGATCAATGGTTGTGCGCCTGGAACCCATCGCTCCCAGATATCCGACCTTGGTTTTCAGCGCAGCAAGAACGGCAGGCACATCGAACTTTGGATCATGGGTGAGCACACACACCGCATCTCTTGGCCCCAACCCTGCTCCAACCTTGTCCAATAGGCGGTGTGGCCAATCGACGACCACCTCATCAGCGGCCGGAAACCGCTGGTGGGTAGCAAAAACTGGCCGGGCATCACAAACAGTGACGCGATAACCGAGCACCTTGGCTACCCGACACAACGACGCCGTAAAGTCCACAGCCCCAAATATCAGCATTTGGGGTGGCGGAGCGTAGCTCTCGATAAAGATGTCCAATTCATCCTGACGAGCCTCACCGTTGCGTCCATAGTGACGAAGGCCAGATGTCCCTGCGGCAAGTTCGCCAATGGTGTCGCGAATGACAACTCGGTCCAGTGATTCATTACCAAGCGTTCCCTGGCTGGAGCCATTGGCAAGCACGACCAGTTTGGCTCCGGAACCCTCGCCCCGAACGATCGTGGCCAGCGCAATTGGTTCCTCGTTCTTGATTGCCGTGGACAGAACATCAAAGAGGTCGGCCATTGCTACCAGTCCAGAGGCTCGAGAAAGAGATGAATCGTGCCTCCACAGGTGAGGCCGACGGCGAAGGCGTCGTCATCGCTATAGCCGAACGTCACCATCTTTCGCGATCGATCCTCAATACATTGCAAAGCCTCGGCCACCACCGCTCCCTCGACACAGCCTCCACTCACCGAACCAGCCACATCGCCGTCTTCGTTCACCGCCATGGCTGCCCCCGGGAGGCGCGGGCCCGAGCCCTCGACATCGACAACTCGAGCCACGGCAATCTGCTTTCCCTGGCTTCGCCACCGTTCAAGGTCCTTCAGAATCTCACGCATTGTCGAGTCTCATTACCGAACTCAGGAGATTCCAGCCTCGGTCAGCGCCCGACCCACAAGTACTCGGGCCAAATGCTGACGAAATTCCACACTGGCATTCAGGTCGCTGGATGGTTCCATGCCTTCGGCAGCCAACTCCGCCGCTGCCAAGGCGCTGGCGCCACCGGCCAGTGCCTCCTCAACTGCAGTTGCTCGTATGGGGGTTGGATGCATATTGATCAGCGAGACATTTGCTCCATTGTTGGTTTGCTGGACCGAGGCACCAACGATGGCCCAGTCCTGAGCCCGACGATTCATCTTTTGGAAGCTCCAACCCTGGCCAGAGAGCTTCGGAATCCGAACCTCGGTAATCATTTCGGTTTCCGCGATGCTGGACTCGAGGAATCCAGTGAACAGATCGGTGGCGGCAATCTCGCGTTGGCCCTCTGGACCATTCACGATGACCGAGCCCAACAAGGCCAGGAGTGCCGATGGGTGATCGGCCGCCGCATCAGCGTGGGCCAGCGAGCCGCCAATGGTCCCTCGGTGCCGAACTTGGGGGTCACCAACTTGGCTTGTGGTGTGAGCAAGGAGGGGCGCATACTGCTGAACAAGGTCGTTGGTCTCGATCGAGCGATGTTTAGTGAGAGCGCCAATAGCCAAATGATCACCAGCGTCACGAATATAGGACAGGTCATCCAGGCGGCCGATGTCGACAAGAACAGACGGGTAGGCCAGACGGAACTTCATCATGGGAAGTAAGGAATGCCCGCCAGCCAGCAGCTTGGCCTCATCTCCGTGCTCGGCCAACTGGGCCAACGCTTCTTCGGCCGAGTTGACCCGCACATAGTCAAAGGC
>JAJRXF010000088.1 GCA_024276425.1 Actinomycetes bacterium
ATGACTTGAGTGTATGTGTGGGGGAATTCATACAAAGGCCGTGGTTTGATGCATGGCCTTACTATGACATCGGCCTATGACAGCCTGTCACTAGTATCCGAACAGAATCAGGCCCCGGACGTTGGTGTAGTTTCCGGGGCGGAAGAAGGCCTCTAGTCGTCGGCCGACAGTCTCGAACTCTCGGCGCGGACTCATCCGGAATTCTGACGCAGTTCGCTCGGAACCATCAGAAAGAGAAAGTCAGCGTACTCGCAGATGTGACATTTCCAGAAGTCGAGTAGATCCATGTTGTTGATCGTGGTCTTACCCCGCTCGACTTCCATGATGACACCGGTGTTTCCCAGCGGGCGATAGTAATCCGGCCGCAGGGCACTGGACTCGTACGAATCAAACAAGCCCTTCGCTTCGTCCACGAACCCCAGCCGCTTCGCCTCCGCCAAGAACACGGCTTGCACTTTGGAGCTAGATTGCCCCGGCTGGTTCGCATCGTTCAATCTAGCAATGACGGTCCGTTCGTTCAGGTGTGCTTCCAGCCGTGAAGCAAGGCTCAAGACCTCGGCCCATTCCTTGGACGGCTCATGGAAAGTCTGCACGAAGTCACGCCGCTGAATCAAGATCGAGCGCTCCCGGCAAAGCACCCTGTCACCAGAGAATCCATACCAGCCAAAGCAGAGAGCATCCAACAAACCTAATCGACCTTGCAGCAGACCCACCAATCAGCCAGAACCACCCGAGCCCAAGAATCCACTGGTGAATCGCTCAATCTCCCATAGGAAAAATCTGAGACACATCGGTGAGATAATGAATGTGTGGTTGCCGCTTGCGTAGGTGGCCGCGAAAAAGTCAGGGTGACAAATCCAATTTGGTGGCACTCACCGGTCGGGTGTTGTTAACCAGAATCCGTTAACGGCGGGCTCTGGCCGTCAAGACACCGTCCCGGCAAGTGCAGGCCACCTCCCAGATCAAAGGAGAAACAAGAGATGGCCAACACCATGTTGTCTGATTCAGCGCGCCTTGTCACGGGCGGAGTCGACACCCACAAACATGTTCACGTCGCCGCGGTTGTCAATCACCTCGGCGCTGAACTCGCTACGAAGTCGTTCCCGACACACTCAGCCGGCTACATCGACCTCGCCAACTGGCACACAACCCATGGGCCCCTCAGCCGGGTAGGGGTTGAGGGAACCGGGTCATGGGGCGCAGAACTGAGCCGCGAACTAGCCAGGCGTGGCATCGAGGTAGTTGAGATAAACCGACCCAACCGCCAAGCCCGTCGCCGCACCGGCAAATCTGACCCACTCGACGCCATCGCCGCAGCACGAGCCGCCCTCAGCGGGGTTCACGCCGGGACACCCAAAACCTGTGACGGCCCAGTGGAGGCGATCCGCATGCTGCGCGTGGCTCGCAGCTCAGCAATGAAAACACGAACCCAGACCATGAACCAGATCCGAGCCATCCTCGACACCGCACCCAGCGAAACCCGCGACCGGTTCCGCGACCTGAGCCCGGTTCGGCTAATCAAAGCCATCACCAACACCCGCCCCGACCATGCCCGGGTCAACGAACCAGCAGTCGCAGCAGCAACCACGCTACAGACTCTGGGCCGCCGCTGGCAGTTCCTCACCACCCAAATCGGCGAACTCGACAACCACCTCGACACCCTCGTCGCCGACACCGCGCCTAACCTGATAGCTCTCATCGGTGTCGGCACAGACACCGCCGCCGCGCTACTAGTCACCGCTGGCGACAACCCCGACAGGCTCAGCTCTGAAGCATCATTCGCCGCGCTCTGTGGCGTCAACCCACTGCCAGCATCATCAGGGCGCACCCAACGCCATCGCCTCAACCGGGCCGGGAACCGCGACGCCAACTCTGCGCTCTGGCGAATCGTGCTCTCTCGCATGTCTCACGATGACCAAACCCGCATCTACGTGCAGCGTCGCACAACTGAAGGGCTTTCCAAACGAGAAATCATTCGCTGCCTGAAACGCTACGTCGCCCGAGAGATCTACCCCATCCTGACCGGCGACCTCGCCAACTGAGCACCACTCTCGGGGTGGTCTGACCCAAGACACAACCAGACCACCACACCGTGTCCTTCTGCAGAACCGTCGACCACCCCGAACCACCCGCTGACCGGGATGACCTCATAGGAGCCCTAAACCGCATCGCGTGACCCGTCACCGTTCCGTCTCCCGGACCCAGCACCACCAACCCAATCAAACCACTTGACACATAGGAGCTTCCGCAGGTCCCGGTGGACCTGCAAAACGAGAGATGCTCTCAGCCATCTCCCAGTCACTCTCTGCGGCTAACTGCTGACCTACCCGAACTCGCGAACAGGCCGCCCGTGTCCCACCAGCCCACGGTCCCCGGCCACAGGTAGAGCATGCCTCCCGGAACAATCCAATGCTCGTAAGCGTCACCACCCTCGGCGCCTCCGCTGGCAACATTCGCCGCGCCGCTGACCAGATCGTCGGCTACCTCGAGGGCTCCCCACAAGCCAACGCCACCTCGATTGAACCGCGGCGATCTCAAAAAGGCAGCGCCGCCCCCGACACCGCCCCCCTCACCCAAGCACTCAACGGCAACGGCGGGCCACGCGGCTACTACGCGGATTCCGCCGAATCATCCGGCAAATGGCGCGGCGAAGGAACCAACCCAGACCACTTCGACCTCGGCTCCGAAGTAGACCCGAAGCGTTCCGGCAATCGAAGAGGTTGCCAGCAGATCCGACGTAGCTAAAACCACGATCTACCGTCACTATGGGGGACTCGACGAGCTGATCTTCGCTGCGGTATCTCAAGAAGTGTCGCAAAACACCAGCCCCGACACCGGTTCGTTGCGAGGAGACCTGATCGAGATTCAACGCCACTACGTCGAGCAAGCTCGCTCCTCAACTGTCGAGAACTCTTCGTTTGGATGATGGGTCGAGCGACGACCAGCCCAGCCCATGCGGACCTTTTCCGTGCGGTGCGGGTTCAACCCCGCGGGCCAACAGTGATGGCGTTGCAACGAGCCATCGCTCCAGGTGAGCTAGCACCGACCACCGATCTCGACCTGGCCATGCACATCATTCAAGGGCCTTTCATCTCCAAGCGAATCGTTGACAACAGCGATATCAACTCAGACGAGCTCGAGACCATGGTCGATATGGCCATTCGCGCCCTAGAGCAATCGCACCAGTTCTACATCATTCGATCACTTGTCAATTGTCCAGGGACGAGTAAATCGCTAGCTTCATCGAGGATTCAACGCAGCAAGCATCAGGGGATGAAGACTGGGGCCCGCAACCACAACATTGTTCGCTGGACCGATGACTAGGGCGCCGCCTAGATCAGTAACGATGGCCCCCGCCCGCGCTGCAATGAGACAACCAGCGGTAGTGTCCCAATATTCAAGGCGTTGTTCCCAGAATGCGTCGAGCCTTCCTGCGGCGACCTGACACAGGTCGACGGCCGCTGCTCCCAGGGACCGAACAGATAACGCTAGCGGTGTGACCGCTGCCCACCTGTCGAGGTTCGTTGCGCCATCGAAGTCGTACGGGAAGCCGGACGCGACGAGCGCCTCGTGGAACACTTCGACGTTCGTGACTTGAATCGGTCTTTCATTCATTGTCGCGTCACCTTCAAGGGTGGCGGAGAACAGTTCTTTGGCCAGCGGTACATAGACGACCGCAACCTCGGTACGATTGAGCGCAGAGCACCATGCGATAGAAACCCCCCAGTGCGGCAGCCCATGGACGAAGTTGGTCGTTCCATCAAGGGGATCGACGTACCAACGCTGGCGGCCACGGACAGTCGCTTCGGCCGGGGTCGGAAGTGCTTCCTCGCTTATGATGATGTCCTCAGGGAACTCGTCACCGAGGCGGGCCCGGATGAAGGCGTCGATAGCGTGGTCTGCTTCAGTCACAAGATCGATCCGCCCCTTGTAGTCCGCAGTCACGCCACGATCGAAGTATTCCAAAAGAGCGTGGCCCGCATCGATAGCAATTCGTTCTGCGGAACGTCGACGTGCGTCAAGGTTCGCCATGGTCTCACGTCC
>JAJRXF010000089.1 GCA_024276425.1 Actinomycetes bacterium
AAAACTCAGGGCGTTGATGCCGAAGGCGGCGCCAGGACCCACCACGGTGATGAGTGCTCCGCCCGCGGCCGGGCCAAGAGCCCGAGAAACGTTGAACTGGAGGCTGTTGAGCGAAATGGCCGAAGCAAGATCCTCATTTGGAACCAGGGTAGGGATGAACGACTGCCACGTTGGCAATGTGAATCCCCCAATTAGCCCACTAAGAGCCGCAAGGGCCACAATTCCTCTGGGATCGCGCAGCCCAGATCGCCAGGCAAGAAAGAGAAGCGCCGCCGCCACCGCAGCGCAACCCTGCCCAAGTAGCAGGATCGTTCGCCGATCAAATCGGTCGGCAAAGTTTCCCGCAATCGGACCCAGCAACATGATCGGAAACAAGCTGGCAAAGGCGGAAAGTCCAACCCATGCGGCCTCGTCGGTAATTTCAAGCAGCACGAAGGGAATCGTCAGGTTCTGAAGCCAAGTCCCCGAGTTCGAGACAAGTGCACCAAGCCAGAACCGTTTGAAGTTCGTGTGCCGAAAGGCACGCATACCGTGGGCCAACCCCGACGGAGCTACCTGAGTCAAGGAAAGGACCCTATCGGAGCGAATCGTAGGCCCTCACCATCGCGGACCATCGGCCCTTGGTCATAGCGGGCGATTGTCCGATAATCGACCCATGAAGAACCGCCCGAAACTGACCGACATCATGACATCCGACCCGGAGACCGTGCACACCGCACAGCCGCTCTCAGAGGTCTATGACCTCTTCCAGGACCGGAATTACCACCATGTCCCCGTGGTTGAAGGAGACAAACCGGTCGGAATCATTTCGGCTGGCGACATCCTCCGTCTGGTGTATGACATTGACAACGGTGATGACCGAATGTTGCGAACATTCCTCGACCTTCAGTTCAATATCGAGGACGCAATGACGACCGACCTGGTCACGGTGCAACCATCGTCAATGGTTCGAGAGGTAGCGACAGCAATGTCGTCCGGCGACATCCACTCGGTGCTAGTTGTCGGAGAGGAAGGCACGCTTGAGGGCATCGTCACCAGCACCGATCTCATCAAGCTTCTGGAACAGATGCTCTAGCTTCTGGAACAGATGCTCTAGCTCAGCCTTAGCCAGCCTGGTCATCCACTTCACTATCTTTCAACGAAAACAACGTGATCTTGGTGTCCTTGTCAACGATCGAACCTGCCACTGGCTCCTGATCGACCACAAGCCAGTTTCGGTCCCAGATAAGTCGCCGACCCTTACCCGAAGCATCCTCTTCGGCCAGGTTTCGCAGCCCGAGGAACTGCATGGTGTCTTGTGCTAGTTGATGATCGAGGCCGACCACGTCTGGTACCTCAATGCCATCAAGGGGCAATGCTGTGGTCGAAGTTGTGAGACTCGTCGTAGTCAGGGCCGTCGTTGTCGTGGAGTCTGCTTCCCCGCTTTGCTCGGGATCTGTGGATGTAGCGATGAGCGATGAGCCTGGAACGTCTTCGCTCGCGGGTCCAGACTCGACCCCGGCCGGACCGACGGCGACCCGGGCCGCGTCCAAGGCGATCTCGGCCATTCCCTCACTTACCCCACACCGGTCGGCCAATGCCTCAGCCCCAATGTCTTGCCGCGCAACAGGCATAGCCCGAAGGCACTCTTCACTGCTCTCGAATCCTGAATAGTCTGATCCGCCACAGGCCGACGCTAGTAAGGCCATACCGGTGAACACCGCAAGCGACTTCCAGCCAATCATGCCACACCGACCAGGTCCAAAACCGTGGCCAAGCCCCGATCTGGCAGCGGCGTACGAGTTCGATCGATCTCCGGAAGAATCAAGCAGGTCACCCCAAGGGCGACTGCCGCACCATCCACAACCCCGCGATCGCCAACCATCACCGTTCGTGCCGGGTCACAACTGAGCTGATCAATTGCAGTCTGGAACATCCCTAGATCGGGCTTCTGGATGCCCTGCTCCCACGAAAGCGACCAGGCATCGATGTTGGCTGCAATTCCAAAGGCTTCCGCGTGTTGGCGAAGGTCCGTGTGGATGTCGCTCACGACTCCAACATGAAGCCCGCCTTTGCGAAGTCGCTCCAAGGTCCTGGCGACGTCGGGGTAGAGCGGATGAAAGGCGGGTGTTCCGAGAAACGAATAGAGGGAGTCGGCTAACTCCTTGTCAATTCCAGCCTCAGAGTACAACAGGTGTTCAGAATGATGATGAGCCGCTTGTGAGGTGTCCTCAACAGCACTGGCCTCCAGAACCCGAGGGATCTTTGCCGAAGCACGAAGCCGGTCGGCAAGGTCTGCGACCCGATCGGAGCTGGCCTCTCGACCTAACCTGACCAACGCCAAGGCCAGGTGATCTTCCAAGGTTGAATAGTGAGCCAGCGTCAGCATCCAGTCGAAGAGCACCGCTTCAAACCGCTTGTTCGCCTGGGTGCTGCTCGCCAGAATCGCCATACGCGGAGCATAGGCGATTCGAAGAGGCCAAAACTCTTGCCTCCTGGATGACCGCCGGGCAACCTAACGAGCGGGAGTCAAGCGACGACAGGGAATCTCCGATCTTCCATTGGCCCTCCATACTCAAGATCCCCTTGGTCGAAGGGAGGCGACGTTTCCCATGGTCTGTCGGCAAAAACTGCATCCTCACCTAACCAACGTAGGCTCACCGCCCGACGTCGCCGGCCAAGACTATTTCCGGCCCCATCATGCACCGTTCGGAAGTGGAAGGCGAGTAGATCTCCCGGCTCAACATCCCAGGACAGCACACGGTGCTTGCCCAACTCGGCATCGAAGTCGGGTATCAACTCATAGCGGCCCTGGGGCTGAACGTAGGCAACATGGTCGGCGAAGCGCCGCGGGATGAACCAACGGTTCCAGCGGTGAGAGCCGGCGATAAACCGTAGGCCCGAACTGGCGGCGATTGGATCGAGGGGGATCCAGAAGCTGACGTTCTGGTCACCATCAACGCAGTAGTAGGGCTGATCGTGATGCCACGGGGTTCTTAGGGAGGTGCCCGACTCTTTGACCAGCGCATGTTCGTGAAAGAAGCGGCTCTCATCGGATCTCATGAGTGTTCGGGCCATCTCAGCCAACCCGCTCTCAAATACCACTCGTCGATATTCAGCGACATTCTGCCATGTGGCATAGTCACTCCAGAATCCAGCGAGTTCTCCATCGGTGCTGAACCCGTAGGCCCAATCGCTTGGATTGGCTTGGTTGTAGGCAACGGCCAGAGCCAGATCTTGAAGCCAACGATCCTCTACCGCACCACGAAGAAGCACCACCCCGTCCTCTACAAAGGACTCGGCATCACTCGCGCTGACCATCATGGTCCGGCGACAACGATTGTGTAGCCCTCCGGCCCTCGAAGCCAAACCTCCCGGTGGTGGGCCAAAGGGTTGTCTAGGGGCCCATCAAGAATCTCCACGGAGTTCGCCTCGATCTGACCAACAATCGTGTCGAAGTCATCAACACCAAACCAAACGAGGACACCGTTCCCTCGGCTTTGGTCATCGCGATCACCAAGGTGAGGATGCTCATGACTGTCCCACTCATGCAGCTGAGCCACGAGAACGTCACCATCCATCAACATTTCGTATTCGGACCCACCGTGGCCGGAGGCGAGCCCGATAACGTCTTGGAACCACCGAGATCCGGCCTCAACATCAGCAAGAACGAGCATTGGCTGTGACCGAATCATGAGACTCAGCTTAGATCCCAACCACATTGCCCGCCCTATGTTGTAGACAAACAGGCCGGTCGGAGGCACTAGCCCGCTGGACTGGCCTAGTCATCTTCGATATTCCTTCACCACTCGTACCTAAGTACAGTTGCAAGCCGACTCAGGTCCACTATCCCGACCTCTTGGTGTTGCTTACTCTGGGGCCATGCATCCAGATTCGACGACCAGCACAGCGGGAACCAATGGCACCCAAACCGCTATCCCGACCGAGTCGGCCGAGCGAATCACCAACCTGGATGCCATACGGGGCTTCGCCGTTCTTGGGATTTTGGTCATGAACGCTGTCTCCTACGGTTTGATCGAGGCTGCCTACTTCAACCTCGACGCCCAGGGAAGCAACAACTGGTTGGACTGGATTGTTGGCGGTGCGGGGGAGATCTTCATCGACCAAAAGGCCATGGGCCTTTTCTCAATGCTGTTTGGTGCTGGCATTGTTCTATTTGCCGACCGAACCGAGGTGAAGGCCAGGAACAGCCCGTTCTGGCTCAGCCTGTGGCGCAACCTGCTCCTGCTCGTGATCGGCTTTGCCCACTCGCTCTTGTGGGAGGGCGACATTCTCATGGTGTACGCCGCTTGTGCGCCCTTCCTTATTCTGATGCGTCGACGATCGCCCAAAACTCTCCTGGTCCTCGGCTCCACTCTGGTTCTGTGGTCTGCGGTGGCGGCCCTTATTGTTCAGGCTCAAGTCCCCACCAGCGGTGACGGGCTCGGACCATACTGGTTGGTTGATCCAGCGGCGGATTACTCCGACCCGGTTGGGTTGTTTCTTCTGAACGATTTCTTCTCTCGGGCCGCGGGCATGATGCTGATCGGGGTCGCTGTTTTCAAGCTTGGGATTCTCAGTGGGACCCGGCCAGCCGCCTTCTATCGCAAGCTGGTTTTCTACGGACTAGGCATCGGGCTGCCACTGGGGGCCGCCGGATTGGTGATCCAGATACTGGCGGATTTTGGTCCGAAGGTCGCCATTATCGGAGAGGCGCCCAACACGGTGGCCACCATCCCCATCGTCTTTGGCTATGTCGGCCTCATCAGCCTCTGGAACCAGCGACCACCAACCTGGTTCCACTTGCGGATCCGGGCCGCTGGTAGAATGGCTTTAACTAACTACCTAACCCAGACGCTCATCGGCATCACCATATTGCGCGGAGTTCTGACCATTGGAGACCTTGGCCGATCTCAGATTTTCCTGATGGTGATGGCCATTTGGGCTCTTCAGCTTGGGTGGTCGAAGTGGTGGCTCGACCAGTTCAAGTTCGGACCATTCGAATGGGCCTGGCGCTGCGCCACTTATCGCAGGATCCGATCCATTCGCTAGAGGGAACCCACCGAAGTACTAGGAGCCAGGACCGTCCCGACTGATCCATCCCCACTCACGACGGCCCGAAAGCAACCAGGCGACGCTGCGCCGAGGATGACTACCTTGCCAACCCCGTTGGCCAGGGCCCCGAAGGCCTCGGTCACCTTGGGGATCATGCCGCCCTCAATCACTCCTTTGGCGATAAGGGCCCGCCCTTGCTCCGGAGTCATGGTGGCGATCCGCGATTCTGGATCCTCGATGTTGACGAACACCGCACCGACCGCGGTGGTGAGAAGTAGCAACTCGGCTTCCAGGGCCACCGCAATCCGGATTACGGTGGTATCGGCGTTGATGTTGAACACCTCGCCCCCGGGGCCAAGCCCAAGGGTGGCAACCACCGGCACCTGTCCGAGTTCAAGAAGGCCACGCAGAAGACCATCATTGATGGATTCAACGTCCCCAACCTCCCCGAAGTCGATCGGATCGGGCCCAGCTCCCTCAACCACTCTGGGCGGGCGCCGACTGGCCCGAATCAAACCTCCAGAAACGCCGTGACACCCGAAACCCGGAACACCAGCACCCTGCAATGCAGCCACAAGTTGGACGTTCGCTTGGCCAGCAATGGCCTGGGTAACGACAGTGAGATCCCGGGCGGAGGTGATTCTGCGACCAGCGACCTTGTTGGCGGGCCTGCCTAAGTCGGCCTGCAGTTTCGTCGTCTGGGGGCCTCCCCCATGCAGCACGACCACCTGCCATCCAAGGTTCAATAGGTCCAAGATGTTTTCGGCCAAGCCTTGGCGCTGAAGGCCATCAGCGATGACATCGCCCCCGACCTTAACCACCGCCAATTTGGGGCGTCTGCTCATGGCCAAAGGCCTGGCGCATCAAGACCGTGGTGAGCCGCGTGACCAGTCATGAGGTTGAAACACTGAATCGCTTGGCCGGCTCCTCCCTTGATCAGGTTGTCGATGGCGGTTGTAACCGCGAGTGTGTGTTGTCCGGTGGCCGGATCGAGTCTGGACTCCGTCCCGACCTCAACCCTGGCCGTTCCGGCGACGGCAACCACTTCGGGAGATCGACCCTTTTCCATCACCCGAACGAGGCCATGATCGGAGTAGTACTCCCGATAGAGATTACGGATGGCTTCGTCGCTGAACCCCGTTGGCATGTCTAGCTGGGAAATGGCCAGGATTCCGCGCACCAACGGAGCGGACACCGGAATGAAGTCGAGGGCAATCCTCCCTGCACCGGCCGAACGAAGCGTCTGAAGGATCTCGGCTCTGTGCTGGTGGTGAAGAACCTTGTAAGCCTTCAGATTGTTAACCCGAACGGCGTGATGGGTACCAGGCTGAGGGCGAACTCCCGATCCAGACGAGCCGGTCATTGCCACCGTCCTCAGTGCACCAGATTTGAGCATCCCAGCCGCAGCGAGAGGGAGCAAACCCATGGCAATGCCGGTGGCAAAACAGCCTGGGCTGGCTACATAGCGAGCTTGGGCGATGGCATCAGCATTAAGTTCGGGCATGCCATAGACAAAGGTCCCAAGCCGTTCGGGGCAGGGGTGCTCGGGGGCGTAGTCGGCAATGTAGTCATCCAGGCTCTCGAGCCGGAAGTCTCCGGAGAGATCGATCAGGCGCACGTCGAGGTCGAACAACTCCATGGCCACCCTGGCCGTGATCACATGGGGCATGGCCAAGAAAACGAAGTCAGCGTCGGCGGCGCATTCGGCGGGCGCGATGTCCTCCAGCACCAGCTCCATAGCCCCCTTGCCCGCACCAGACCCCGGGCCGAGTGAACGATGTACGTCACCGAGCCGCTCACCAATATGATCCTTGGAGCTGACCCGAATCACCGATACATCGGGTCGGGGCACAAGGTTACGAAGCAACTCGGCCGCCCCGTATCCAGCGCCGCCAATGATGGCCACCTTTATCGGCTGCTTGTCAGCCAGTGTCTCAACTTGGGATGACATCGCTACTCCTCGTTTGCTGAAAATGATAAACCGGCCGGATCATTGGCCTTAACCACCAGAGCGACCCGCTGACCGACCGGAACCTGACCGTTGGGGAAGACCACTCGTGAACCAGCCTCGCCTATGACAAAGCCGGGACTCCCCGCTCCTTCGAGGGTTAAGACATAGCCTGGCGCCAGCTCGGTGAAATTGGCTACGTCCTCATCCAGCTTGAGTTGAAAACCTGATTCCGTCCGTCGAAACACTTCGGCTATGACTCGGTAGCTTTGTGGCCCCGTGCCGTAGCCGCTCACCTCTCCGCTAGAAAAGTCTGAATCGGAGATCACCCGGCGAAGACTGTTTGCGATCGGTACAAGCTTGGAATGGTCGTTCTGCCCGAACGGTCGCACCTTTCCCAACTCGACGGTGAAGGCGTCGGCTCCGAAGTGGTGGGCCGTGAAGTAGGAAAACGTGCCCGCCGGGGCATTGGCGAACAACAAGGCCTCGATGTTTGAGCTGGAAAAGAACGAGTATTGAGACGCACTTAGCTCATTTCCGAAGGGCACGATGGCAAACAACTCATGGGCCGAGGGGCGAATGGCGGTGTGCAAGTCGTAGTGAGTGATGGGGCGTGTCTGTTGGGCCAGGAAGCTACCAACCACAGACTCGATCTCGGCTGCTCGCGTGGATTCCATGGTGGAACTGGATCGATGGGCTCCGTCAAAGAGGCGGTTGAGATTCTCCTCAACAAACCGGCTCTGCTTCTCGATCGCCAGCGGGTTGCCAATGACAACCAGCAGGCGGCGGGCAAGTTGCAGTTCCCCGGTCACTAGATCTCCTATGAGATCATCGACCAATTCGATGGGAGCTGTCTCATTGCCATGGACTCCAGCCGAAAGGATC
>JAJRXF010000090.1 GCA_024276425.1 Actinomycetes bacterium
AGATCCTGGTTCCCCTCAAGTTGGGATTCATCTGTTTGTCACATTTCCGGCGCCACGATGTGATGGTCCGCGACAATCAAGTATTGAGCCAGGCCGGTCGATTGGCCTCGAAGTCGGCGATCTCTTGTGCCTGGCTGAGCGAAAGGGCGATGTCGTCGAGGCCCTGGAGGAATCGTTCCTTGGTGGCGTCATCGAGCGGGAACTCCACCACAAGGCCGATCGCCGGTGCTTCAAGCAGCCGGCGCTCGATGTCGATGGTGAATTCCAACCCAGGGTCGGCCTCGACTTCTCGAAGCAGTTTCCGTCCGACCTCGTGGGAGACCACCACTGGAACCAGACCATTCTTGGTTGAGTTGTTTCGGAAGATGTCGCCAAATCGTGGAGCGATGACTGCCTTGAACCCATACTGCTGAATGGCCCATACCGCGTGTTCACGCGATGAGCCAACGCCGAAGTTCTCACCGGCGATCAGGATCGAGGCCGCCGAATAGCGTTCGTCATTGAGTACAAAGTCTTGCTCATCTCGCCACTCGGAGAATAACCCCTTCTCGAATCCGGTTCGTTCCACCTGCTTGAGCCAGTCGGAAGGAATGATCTGATCGGTGTCTACGTCGGACCGGTCCAGGGGGACGGCAGTTCCGGTTACTATTTGTACGGCTTCCATGGTCTTTCTCTGTTTCTGCTCAGGCCAGATCGGCGGGGGTGGCGAAGTGTCCAGCAATGGCGGTGGCCGCGGCAACCTCGGGGGAGACTAGGTGGGTTCGGCCTCCTCGGCCCTGGCGTCCTTCGAAATTGCGATTGCTGGTGGAAGCAGCACGCTCACCCGGTGACAGTTTGTCGGGGTTCATGGCTAGGCACATTGAGCATCCTGGTTCACGCCAGTCGAATCCGGCGTCGCTGAAGATGGTGTGTAGACCTTCCTCCTCGGCCTGGTTCTTGACCCGGAATGAGCCGGGAACCACCAGCGTCCGCATTCCTCCCGCGACCTTGCGCCCCTTGGCAACGCCTGCCGCGGCACGTAGATCCTCGATCCGGCTGTTGGTGCAAGAGCCAATAAAGACAGTGTCAACCTTGATATCGCGAAATGGGGTTCCAGCGGTTAGGCCCATGTACTCCAAGGCTCTGCTTGCGGCGTCCTGTGTGTTGGAGTCATCAAAGGTGGCTGGATCGGGAACCACCCCAGCGACGGGTGCAACCTGACCGGGATTGGTGCCCCAGGTTAGTTGGGGTGAAATGGTGGTCCCATCCAGCACGACCTCGGCGTCAAAGCTTGCTCCCTCATCGCTAGCCAGCGTTTTCCAGTCTGCCACCGCGGCCTCCCAAAGCTCGCCCCGCGGAGCCTTGTCTCGACCCTGGAGGTAGTCGAAGGTGACCTGATCGGGAGCGATCATTCCGGCCTTGGCTCCGGCCTCGATCGTCATATTGCAGACAGTCATTCGACCTTCCATGGAAAGTCCACGGATTACTTCGCCTCGGAACTCCACCAAGTAGCCAATGCCGCCACCGGTCCCGATTTCGCCAATGATTGCTAGCACCACATCCTTGGCTGTTGTTCCCGCTTGCAGGCTGCCATCAACGGTGATGGACATGGTCTTTGGCCGAACCTGGGGAAGCGTTTGGGTAGCTAACACATGCTCCACCTCGCTCGTACCAATGCCGAAGGCCAGTGCGCCGAAGGCCCCATGGGTTGCAGTGTGGGAGTCGCCACAGACCACGGTCATTCCCGGTTGGGTAAGACCCTGCTCGGGGCCAATGACGTGCACGATTCCCTGGTTGGGTGTCCCCATCTCGTGATTGGTAATACCGAATTCGGCGACATTGGCCCGAAGGGTGTCGATTTGTTTGGCACTGATCGGGTCTGTGATTGGCTGATCAATGTTCTCGGTGGGGACGTTGTGGTCCTCGGTGGCTACCGTAAGGTCGGGTCTCCGTACGGTGCGATTGGCCAAGCGGAGTCCGTCAAAGGCCTGGGGCGAGGTCACCTCATGCACGAGGTGAAGATCGATGTAGAGCAGGTCGGGCTCCCCGTCTTGTCCCTTGGCAACAATGTGTCGGTCCCAGAGCTTTTCGGCCAGGGTACGTGGTTCGCTCACTGTGGCTCCCTTGTATCTGTTTCACACGCTTGTTTCGCACGTCTGTCTTGCGTCTCACATTATGAGACGCTAATCTCATAATGTGAAGACCATCCTAAGCGGTGTTGGCGTGATCGACAAGTCCATGCTGATTCTGGCTGCCCTCGAACAGGGTCCGTTGAGCCTGACTCAGTTGGTTGAGCAAACCGATCTGAATCGAGCGACCACCCACCGGCTCGCCCTTGCACTCGACCAACATGGTCTGCTCAGACGGGTGGACACCACGAGGTTTGCCCTTGGTTTCCGGCTCTGGATCCTTGGCCAGGCTGTTCCCGGAGCGGCCAGTCTGGCCACCCGAGTCCAGCCCCACTTAGACCGTCTCCGCGACCGAACGGGCGAGAGCGCCCAACTCTATGTCCGAGACGGCAACGAGCGAGTTTGCCTCGCGACCGCCGAATCCGAGCAAAGTCTGCGAACCATTGTTCCGGTTGGAACGCGCTTGACTTTGGAACGTGGCTCGGCCGGAGCCATCTTTATGCAGGACAACCCAAGCTCCGGGTGGGTAGCCTCGGTGGCCGAACGAGAATCCGGAGTAGCTTCGGTTAGCTCAGCTGTGCTCGACCAAAATGGTGAGACGCTCGCCGTGGTGAGCGTGAGTGGACCAATCGAACGGCTATCGACTGACCCCGGAGCCTTACATGGACAGGCGGTAGCGGACATCGCGATAGTGATTGCCGCCTCTGTGTCCTAAGCCACGGCTAGGTTTCCTTGGTGCCTGAGAGATCCAACCAGACGCGACGCCGAACACTTCTCGCGACCCTGGCTGTTGGGGCGGCCAAACATTGGGCAATTACCCTGACTCTGTGGCTTGTCCTGCTCGGGGCCGGCGGGTTTGCTTTTCTTGGCGGCCTGCCTCGAGAGGGCTTTCCGGCCATCAATGTTCCAATCGTGGTCGTTGAGGGCTCCTACTTTGCCGACGATGCAGAAGTCGTTGACGCTGAGGTTTCAGCTCCCCTGATTCAGTCTCTGCTCGACGTCAATGGGCTCGATTCAATTTCCACCTTCACCCGGGCCAACGGGTTCTTCATGGTTGTTGAATTTGACGACTCTGTCGATGCGGCTGCTGCGGCGGCCACCCTCGAAGTGGCCGGAGAGTCCGCAATACCCAGCGAAGCTCAAGTCAAGTATCGGCCAACCGAGGCCACCAAGTATCTGGAGACCTACGACATCTTGGTCTCGGTGGTCGCGCCCGATGATGGGCTATATGACCCCTCAGCCCTGGAGGCCAGAGCCGAGGAGGTCAGTGCCTACCTCTTGACCAACTCTGACATCGAACGGGCCGAGGTGCAGGCCCTCACCACGCCTGCCATCGACCCTACGACAGGCGCAGAGATCCTCCGCCAGACGGCGTTCTCGCGTACCTACGGAGTGGACATTGGTGGGTTTCGACCCTCCGTGATGATTGGACTCGTGCGGGCCGACACGGGCCTAGACACGATCGGATTCTCTCAATCGGTGCGAGAGCACTTGGATGCCGGCGACTTTGATGACGTCCTCGTCACTGCCGACTTTGCGGTCGATATCACCGCCCAACTCAAATCCTTGCAATCGAATCTTCTGACCGGACTAGTGGCGGTAGCAATTGTCAGCCTGCTCCTGATCGGTTGGCGGGCCGCGCTCGTCACCTCGGCTTTCATGATTACGGTGGTGGCCTCAGCCTTCTTGGCCTTGTGGATCTTTGGATACTCGCTCAACACCGTCACGCTGTTTGCCCTCATTTTGACCATCGGTCTTCTCGTCGATGATGCGGTAGTCATAGCCGAGTCCATCGACGCCAATAGATCCGAGTCGAGCGATGCGCTAGAGGTTGTTCATATCGCCATCAATCGGGTAGGGAGGGCCTCGCTGTCCGGAACCTTGACCACAGTCTTAGTTTTTACCCCACTGCTGTTTGTGACGGGACTGATTGGCAAGTTCATCCGCGTGATGCCCATCACGGTCATCATCACCCTGCTGTCCTCATTCATCTTGTCAATTGTGTTGATCTCGGCGCTGGCCGGAGCCTTCCTGCTGCGAGGTAAACCTTCAAACAGTCCGATCATCAAGCTCGAGAATGCCACCGCCCGCAGTTTGCAGAAGCTCGCATCGCTATTGGAGGGTAAGCCCGGAAAGGGATTTGCGCTCAGCCTGGGTGTGGTTGCGCTGTCACTCGTGCCCATTGTTTCCGGATTCATGCTCTTTGGATCTCTTGGGTTTAATGTCTTTCCGCCAGGCAAGGATTCCAATATCTTGCAGGTAGATATCGACTTTGTCGATGACACCTCGATTATCGATGCCGAGGGAATTGCCGCTTCCATCGACGAGGTAACCACCGAGGTGCTGGGCGGTAACCTGCAGGGCGCCCAGTATGTGGCCTCCAACAACCGCGGGGCTCGGGTCTTTGTTGATCTCACGCCATACTCGGACCGATCAGTCAAGTCTCCGTTCTTGGTCGACCAACTCAACGAGCGCTTGACCTCAGTTCAAGGAGCGGAGGTCCGCGTCTCCCAAATGGACCAGGGGCCACCAACGAGTGAGCTTCCCTTCTCGGTCCAGATTCGGGTGAGCGATGACCAAGTCGTAGCCGGGGAAGCCTTGGCCACCGAGATGGTTGCGGCCTTAGATGGGGCAACAGTGACTCGTTCAAACGGCGAGCCCGCAACCGTAGTCGACCCGGTGACCTCCTCAGCCAACAAGGTTTTTCGTACCAATGCTCAGCGTCAGATCGTGATTCGAGCCGGATTCGATGCGGAGGATGTCAGTGCGCTACTTGCAGCGAGCCAAAGTTGGGTGGAGCAGCGCTACCCTCCGTCGGATCTTGCCAAGCGGGGCCTGGACGAAGATGCTTTGGTCTTCGACTTTGGCCTCGAGTCAGAGAACACCGAGGGCTTTAACTCCATCATTCGGGCGCTCGTCGTAGCCCTTGTAGCCATGATCGCCCTGCTCATGGCCCAGTTCCGCTCACTTCTTCAGCCACTACTGATTGTGCTGGCCATACCATTTAGTTTCCTCGGCGTCGGGGCTGGTTTGAGCTACACCGACAACCCGTTGAGCTTCTTGGTCATGATCGGACTCATCGGGTTGATTGGAGTGGTGGTAAACAACACCATCTTGCTAACCGATGCGGCCAACCAGGCCCGCAGGCTTGGGGCCACTCCCGCTGAGGCCATTGGATTGGCCTTGCGCCGTCGGTTTCGTCCCTTGATCGCTACCACGATCACGACCGTGGCCGGACTTTCACCACTGGCGCTCAGTGATCCGTTCTGGCAGCCGATGGCCATCACCATCATGGTCGGCCTTGTTAGCTCAACGATCCTGGTAGTGGTGGCCTTCCCATTTTATTATCGGGCGGTGGAGTACCTGCGGGGTTGGGTCTCCCAGCTTGGTGGCAAGATCATGCTTCGATCGCCACGACCGCCACCTTAAGAACCCCACCTGGTGCCTCGAAGTCCACGACATCGTTTATGGCTGCGCCGACGAGCGCTTTGCCTAAGGGCGACCCCGGTGACATTACGGTTACACCCTCACGGCGTTCCTCGATCGAACCGATGAGGTACTTCTCGATATCGTCATCGCCTTCATAGCGAATCGAGACAACACAGCCGGTTTGAACCCTTTCGAGGTCTGAGGCAGTCTCGACGATGACGGCGTTCTCGCAAAGGGCGCCAAGGTGGACGATGCGGCCCTCCATTTTGCCTTGTTCTTCTTTGGCCGCGTGGTAGTCGCCATTCTCAGAAAGGTCGCCAAGTTCTCGAGCAGTCTCGATCTTCTTGGCGATCTCTATCCGTCCGCGGGTTGTCAGATCGTCGTATTCGGCTTTGAGGCGGTCGTAGGCCTCTTGGGAGAGCTCATATGTCTGTGCCACGCCAAATAGGCTAGTGGTTTAGCGACGTTCCCGAGTGACATAGCTGATCTGGGTGGACAGAACGAGGCCAGCGGCCCAACCAAGGATCACCGTCGGCTCCTTCAGTCGATCACGAACTATCCAGTACTCTGTCTGGTCAAGGTTTGGAGTCGCTCGGTAGGTGACCTGGTAGTCATAACGCTCGACCATATAGGCGACGGCAAGAACGGTCGTAAGGTAGAAAATGAAGGAGATCGTGGCCCGAATGTCGGGATCGCCGGGCCCTCCCCCCAGCCGAACGGCAATGGAAATGACTAGACCCAACAAGATGGCGAGGAGGGGCGAATCGCTCACGCCTCGAGTTTCGAACAGGTACCAGGCCACGCCCGTGACTCCTGAAATGGCAAGGGCGGCGATGACCGAGGTCATGATGTCGACCCGCTCGGTCGATGGGCGCACGCGAACGGTTCGCTTTGCTCGCATGATCCCAGCATCAAGCTCTGGGGCTTGTTCGGCCGCGTCTTTCCATTCGTCGGGGACGCTCCGGATGGAGAAATCAAATGTCGTTTCGCTCTTCATGTCACCGCTACCTCTTCCACTACATCGGCCGCTGCCTCCGTCCACTTGAGAGGTAGGGTGATCGGCGATATTCGTGATGGTGCCAAACGGGCAGGCAGAGAGGGATAGAGATCTGTGAGCAGCTACTCAGTCGGGGTTATTGGTGGCGATGGAATTGGTCCCGAGGTGGTGGCCGAGGGCCTCAAGGTCATCGCCGCCACTGGCGTTGAGCTTTCCACCACCGATTATGATCTTGGCGGAGCCCGGTATCTGAGGGATGGAACCATTCTCCCTGATGAAACACTGGCCGAGTGGCGAGATCTTGATGCCATCTACCTGGGTGCGGTTGGGGCTCCGGGAGTTCCGCGCGGTGTAATCGAACGTGGACTCTTGCTAAGGATGCGCTTCGAACTAGACCTCTATATCAACCTTCGGCCCTTCAAGCTCGATGGCGACAATGGGCACGACTTCGTTGTCATTCGTGAGAACACCGAAGGTGCCTACGCAGGTGAGGGAGGGTTTCTCCGCAAGGGCACGCCCCATGAGGTGGCCACCCAAGGCTCGGTCAACACGCGCCGCGGGGCCGAACGCTGCATTCGCTACGCCTTTGAGTTGGCATCGGAGCGAAACAACCACCTCACCCTGGTTCACAAAACCAATGTTCTGGCTTTTTCCGGTGATCTTTGGCAACGGACGTTTAATGAGGTTGCCCTCGAGTACCCGGCGGTGAGCACCGACTACAACCACATCGATGCCGCCTGCATCTACTTCGTTCAGGACCCCCAACGCTACGACGTGATCGTGACCGACAATCTTTTCGGCGATATCCTAACCGACCTGGGTGGAGCGGTTAGCGGCGGTATTGGGCTTGCTTCATCGGCCAATCTAAACCCGGAGGTTGGTCCCTCCATGTTTGAGCCGGTTCACGGTTCGGCCCCAGACATTGCTGGGAAACAAAAAGCGAATCCCATTGCGGCTATTCTCTCAGCGGCCCACATGCTGAAATACCTGGGGGAACCCTCCGCTGCCACCCGAATCGAAGCGGCATGCGAGCCTCATCTCAACATGGACGGCTCAACCAGTGAGATCGGCGACGCGGTCGTGGCCGAACTGGCCAAGTAGTCCCGAATCAGTATCCACGACGATCACGAACGAAGGCAGAGACCATGGCTATCACCCCAACCCCGAAAATCTGGATGAATGGCGAATTGGTTAACTGGGAGGACGCCACCATTCACGTACTAACCCACACCTTGCATTACGGCACCGGCGTATTTGAGGGGATTCGCGCCTATGAGACCAGTGATGGTCCGGCGATTTTCCGTCATCGTGAACACATGGAACGGCTACACAATTCGGCCAAGATTCTCATGATGGACATGCCGTATTCGGTAGACGAGCTCATGGAGGCAGCCCGAGAGACCGTGCGATCCACCGGCTTGGAGGGCTGCTATGTCCGCCCTCTGGTTTACTACGGCTACGGCGAAATGGGTCTGGCGACCACTGATTGCACCACCGATGTATCCATCGCCTGTTGGCCTTGGGGTGCCTACCTTGGTGAGGATGCCCTGACCAAGGGGGTAAGGATGACCATCTCCTCCTGGCAACGCCACGATCACAACATCATGCCCCCAGCGTCGAAGACCACCGGAAACTATGCCAACTCCACCCTGGCGAAGATGGATGCAATTCGGGCGGGCTATGACGAGGCCATCATGTTGAATCGGGCTGGCAATGTCAGCGAGTGCACTGGGGAGAATATTTTCGTCGCTCGTGGTGGCAAGTTGATCACCCCGCCACTGAGTTCGGGAGCATTGGAGGGCATCACCCAGACTTCCATCACGACCATCGCGAAGGATCTTGGCTATGAGGTGGTTGTTGCCGATCTTTCCCGTAGCGACCTCTACATCGCGGAGGAAATCTTTGTGGTTGGTACCGCGGCAGAGGTAAGCGCAGTGAACTCCGTTGATGGTCGCGAGGTCACCTGTCCCGGCCCGATGACGCAAGCTATTGCTGAGGTTTATACCAAGGCAGTCCGCGGGGAGATTCCCGAGTATCGCCATTGGTGCGACTTTGTGAACTCCTAGATCATGATCGAGCAACCGTGGCCTAAGGCGGTCGAAATCTTCGACACGACCCTGCGTGATGGGACCCAGTTTGAGGGAATCTCGGTCACCGCCGATGACAAGCTAAAGATAGCGACTCAGCTGGATCGCCTTGGGGTGCACTACATCGAGGGAGGGTGGCCCGGTTCGAATCCTCGAGATGACGAATTCTTCCGGCGTGTGGTGCAGGGGGAGTTACTGCTCGAAACATCGAGGCTGGTGGCTTTTGGATCGACCCGCCGACCAAAAGGCAAGGTCGACAGCGACCAGACGTTGGCCAACTTGCTCTCGGCAAGGACGTCAATTTGTTGCATTGTGGCCAAGGCGTGGGATTACCACGTGCGGGAGGCCCTGCGTACAACGCTTGATGAGGGCGTTGCCATGATCGCAGATTCCGTCAGCTACCTAGCCGACCAGGGTCGCGACGTCTTTGTCGACTTTGAACACTTCTTTGATGGCTTCAGACACAATCCTGAGTTTGCACTGCGGGCGGTGGAGGCTGCGGCTATATCGGGGGCAGAGGTCCTGGTGTTGTGTGACACTAATGGTGGGTCACTGCCCCACGAAATCAGTGAGGCCACCGAGGTCGTCGTTGGGATGTTCCCTGAACTCACCGTTGGCATGCATACCCAGAACGACACCGGTTGTGCCGTCGCCAATGCCGTTGCCGGTGTGATTGCTGGTGCGACTCACGTGCAGGGAACAATCAATGGTTATGGAGAGCGAACCGGCAACTGCGACCTCACCACCTTCATTCCGAACCTGTCGCTCAAAATGGGAATCAAGACCTTGCCTGAGGGCCGAATCGAGTCCTTAACTTCGGTGAGTAGGCATGTGGCCGAGATTGTGAATCTGCCACCGAATGATGCCCTGCCCTATGTGGGCAAGTCGGCCTTTGCCCACAAGGCCGGGCTGCATACCTCGGCACTGGCCCGGCGCCCGGATGCCTATGAACACGTTGATCCGACCACCGTTGGCAATCGAACCAGAATGCTGGTGTCGGACCTTTCTGGCCGTTCGACGGTTTCCATGAAGGCCGACGAGCTTGGCTTGGAACTTGACGGTGTGCAGTTGGGGGAGGTGCTGGAACAGCTCAAGAAACTTGAGCATGCTGGCTACCATTTCGAGGCGGCTGACGCCTCATTGGAGCTGTTGATGCGACGATCAACCGGTTGGCGTAACCCGTACTTCACCCTGGAGTCGTTTCGGGTCAGCGTCGAGCACCGGGCGGGCGAGAAGGTTCGGTTGGCCCAGAACCCGCTTGGTCATTATGACGGAGTCGAGACTGAAGCCACTGTTAAGTTGGTGGTTGGCGGCGAGCGGATCATGGCCGTTGGTGAAGGTAATGGCCCGATCAATTCCCTGGATGCCGCATTGCGCGCCGCTGTCGGGAATCGTTACCCGCTCCTGGCTAGCGTCAAATTGGCCGACTACAAGGTCCGGATCCTCGACACCAATCGGGGCACCGAAGCCATCACCCGAGTCCTGATTGATGCCACCGACGGCGAAAGGCGTTGGACCACCATTGGTGTTTCTGAAAACATCATCGAGGCGAGTTGGCAGGCTCTGTCCGACAGTGTGCTCTACGCACTGCTTAGGGGCTGAGGCCTCGTTGCTGGCCTCGCTGCTGGCCTCGTTGCCGTTCTAGTTGCCCGGCTGCCAAATCATGAGGACCAAAGCGATGACCAACAAGAGTTGGGTTGCACCTTCGCCCATGGCAAGTTTCTTGGCTAAGCCGACGATCTCAGTGTCGTCTTTCAATATGGCGCCTGGCTCCATGGCGGCGGCCCGCTCTTGCATCTTCGCCAGGGTCGGCTTGACCATGCCGTGAGCTGCGCCCACCATCAAGAACCAGACCACAAATGAGCCGCTCACCCAGGGCGCCCCCATGCTGAAGGTTCCATCGCTGAGCGAAATGAGCACAATGCCCAAGATGACCAGCGCATACAGTGCATAGTGCGCCAGGTTGGTGACCGCACGGGTTGTTTTGAACAAAACTACGGCTTCGGAAGCCTTGGAGGCGAAAGCTTTGGCGTTGTAGGCACCATGAGCGATGATGCCCCCAATACCAACGATGGCGGTGGCGACATGGAGGAGAAGGACGATTCGGTAAATGGCTGAGGTAGTACCCATCTACGGCACGGTAGCCTGACCTGGTGGCTGCTCCAGAGTTTGTGCCGACAGATCCAACAGAAATTGTTCGCAAGTACTCTTCTCCCCCTCGTAGGCCAGGTTCGTGGAAAGCAGATCGACCGGGCGAAATTCGCCACGGCCAACCCAGCGGGACCCGGCTAGGTACCCAGGGACCGGACCAGGGCTATGTCTACAAACTGGTTGGCCTCTTTGACGAAAAGCTTCAGCTTGGTCGGGTCTCTCATGATGATGCCGTTGCCGGTTGTTCCGCCGTTGCCATGCGTCGTTCTGCCTTGTTTGGTCGCGGCCCCATTGTTCATGACCTGACGGTCGCCTTCACCATCTGGGGTTTCCTCGACCCTCGTCCAGACACCCGCCTGGTTCGCTTGCGTGAAGAAATGTTCTCGCAGATCAAATCCAGCCATCACTATGTAGAGCGGCGTGAAGTTGTGGACATGGTCAAGCAAGAGGCCCTGATGGCGTCCAAGGCCGAGGTTTCCACCGCCTACGCCGCCGATTGGCGCGACAACCTGAATCTAGGGTCATGACGCCGAAAACGACGGTGCGTGTGCGGTTCTCCCCGGCCCCAACTGGCTACCTCCATGTCGGTGGCGCCCGATCGGCTCTCTTCAACTGGCTCTATGCTCGCCATAGCAGCGGAACCATGATCCTCCGGATTGAAGACACCGACGCCGACCGCAGCCGGCCGGAACTCATTACTGCCATACACGACTCCTTGAGGTGGCTTGGTATTGACTGGGACGAGGAATACCGCCAATCCGACCGGTTTGATCAATACCGTGATGCGGCTCAATCCTTCCTGGATAAAGGGTTGGCATATCGTTGCGATTGTTCACAGGAGGCTTCCAAGGCCAGGGCCGACGCCCGTGGTGGCAAACCCGGCTATGACGGATACTGCCGAGATCGTGATGTGCAGCAGGGTGAGGGCGTCGTCGTTCGCTTTCGCACCCCCGATGAGGGCGTCACCGCCTGGGATGATCTGATTCGTGGGCGGGTCGAATTCCAGAATTCCGAACTTGAAGACTTTGTAATCGTTCGTTCTAGTGGCGTGCCAATGTTCCATGTGGCCAACGCCTATGACGACTTGGACATGGGCATCACTCACGTGGTCCGCGGTGAGGACCTGGTCAACACGACACCTCGAGTCTTGCTGCTACGGACTGCTCTTGGTGCTACCGATCAGCCGATCTTTGCCCACCTCCCCCTCATTGTGAACGAGAAGCGGCAGAAGCTTTCCAAACGTCGTGACGATGTTTCGGTCGGTGACTACATGGCCAAGGGCTTCTTGAGCGAGGCGATGCGAAACTACCTCCTCACCCTGGGATGGAGTGCCAAGGACGACGCCGAAATCTTGCCCATTGAGGAGTTCATTAACCAGTTTGAGCTATCGGACATCAACCAGGCCCCGGCCTTCTTCGACATCAAGAAACTGGAACACTTCAACAGTGAGTACATCCGGGCCCTAAGCGTCGAGGAATTCACCGAGCGGTCATTGCCCTTCGCTGGAAACATCGACCATGACCTGTACGGTCGTCTGGCTCAGTTTGTACAGGGCCGTATCAAACGGTTGGACGAAATCCCCTCGCTGTTGGAATGGGTGGTTGGACAACCACCCGAGCCCAGCGAGAAGGATTGGCGCAAGGTCATGGAAAAGGACGGAGTGTCCGAGGTCCTCGACCTGGTGATCGAACGCTTGGCGAACAGTGAGTGGACCGCGCCGGCCTTGGAGAAGTTGGTGTTTGGTGTGGGTGAAGAACTTGGAACCAAAACCCAACTTCCCGTTCGACTCGCCCTGACGGGAGTACGGTTTGGCCTGCCGCTGTTCGAACCAATGGCCGAACTGGACCGCGAGGTCGTGACTGAGCGTCTGCGGACGGCGCGCGCTCGCCTCTAGCTGGTGTAGTCACTAGCGTGCGGCCACCATTTCTTCGCCCGTCATTCTGGATTCGACTGGGGCTTCTCGTCGTCGTTGTCTACGCTGGGGCCAACTTCGTTGATGTGTGGATCGCCTCACGTTCCTCCACTGATGGCAACGCATCGGCCGCTATTGTCCTCGGAGCGGCGCAGTACAACGGTGAACCGTCACCGATTCTCAGAGGGCGTCTGGACCTTGCCGCCGAACTGTACTCGTTGGGCCGAGTCCAATTTGTGGTCGTAACCGGCGGGGGGAGGCTTGGTGATACGACGACCGAGGCGAAGGCCAGCTATGACTACCTGCGTCATGAGGCCGGTGTTCCCGACGCAAGAATCAAGCTTGAAGTACAGGGAACTTCAACTTATGAGTCGCTGGCCGCGGCATCAAGGTTTCTTGGACAGAGCGACCTAACCGATGTGATTCTGGTTACCGATCCCTACCATGCCCGGCGTTCAGAACTCGTGGCCAGAGAAGTGGGACTGGATGCTGACGCCGTCGTGACGGAGGCCAAATCTCCCTTTAGTCGGCTGGTGCGAGAAGCCGGAGCGGTAGCCCTTGGACGGATTGTGGGCTTTCGTCGGCTGGAGCGACTGCTGTAGCCCGATGGCCCGATCGTTACCTTTGGCCCTGACCCTCTCGCAGGCAATGAACCAAGGTCTCCTAATGAGTGAATGGGAATACTGATGAATGAGTCTGAGTCTCCGAAGCTGGCAGAACTGGGGCTAGTGGCGCTCGGCGACCAGGAGTGTGAGACGTTTCTGGAACAAACCCAGGTTGGGCGCGTGGTTTTCCTGTCCGGCGAGTACCCGATCGCACTGCCCGTCAACTACCGGTGGTTCGAACGATCGGTGGTGTTTCGGACTTTGGAGGGCCGCAAGCTCAATGCAGCGGTCTCCGATCGGCCGATCTCCTTTGAGATCGACGGATGGGATGCCGCTCGCCACAGTGGATGGAGCGTGCTGGTCAAGGGTCGTGGCCGTCAGGTTGAGAACTGGGCCGAACAAGAGGAGTTGGAACAACTTGGGCTGGCCCCCTGGAGCCAGGGCGATTGGAAGGTTCGCTGGGTTCGCCTCGATGCCGACTCGATCGAAGGCCGCACATTGCTTCCCTAGTAGATTGCTCTTAGCCATCGGGGGCGTCGTCCATCTGGCTTAGGGCGGCATGGGCCGCGGCCAGTCTGGCTACGGGGACACGAAAGGCGGAGCAACTGACATAGTCCAGTCTGAGTCGATGGCAGATTGCAATCGACCGCGGATCCCCACCATGTTCACCACAAACGCCTGTTTCGATTTCGAGGTCGGTTCGTTGCGCACCCGCTAGAGCGATGTGAATCATCTCAGCTACCCCGTCACTGTCCAGGGTGCTAAAGGGATTGTGGGGAAGGATTCCATCGGTCACATACCGCAGAAGAAAGCTCGCTTCGGCGTCGTCACGACTGATGGCAAAGGTGGTCTGAGTCAGGTCGTTAGTGCCAAAGGACAAGAAATCTGCCTCGCGAGCGATCTGGTCGGCAGTAAGGGCAGCCCGTGGGACCTCGATCATCGAGCCAATCGGGCAGGCAACTTCGATGCCGCGTTCGGCGCTCACTTTTTTGGCATCATCGACGATGAGGGCCTTTTCGGCGACCAGTTCGGCCACATCGCAAACCAGTGGGATCATGATCTTGGGTCGCGGGTCCTTCCCCCGTTCTTTGAGGGTCGCATAGGCCTCGAAGATCGCTCGGACTTGCATTCGGGTGAGGTCCGGTGTGGCCAATCCAAGCCGTACCCCGCGGAGTCGGTGGATCAAGAAGCCGGATGATGACCGGAAGACCATCCATTGCTTCGAGGAGCCCAAGGATGTCGGCCCTCTGGAATCCAAGCAGTTGATCCAGGGCCTCTCGGCGCTCCAAATCGGTGTCGGCCATGATGAGTTGGCGAACCACAGGCAGGCGATCTGGGTCGAAAAACATGTGCTCGGTTCGACATAGCCCGATGCCCTCCACCCCGTAGTGGCGAGCTCGCTCTGCATCGGCTGGTTCATCGGCGTTGGCTCGAACCCCCATCTTCCGGTAGTCGTCGGCCCAATCGAGCAGGGTGGCCAGCCATGGATCATCAAGGTCTGGGGATTCAGTTGGGAGCTGGTCCAGATAGACGGCTCCGGTATTGCCGTCGATCGAGAGCCACTCGCCTTCGAGAATAACAAGCCCGTCAACGGTCACCGTTCGAGTTGCCAAGTCGATATGAAGGTCGGTAGCACCGACCACCGCCGGCTTCCCAAACTGACGAGCGACCAATGCCGCATGGCTGGTACGGCCCCCGCTAGAGGTGAGAATGCCCCGTGCCGCCAGCATTCCATGGACATCGTTGGGTTTGGTCTCGGGGCGGACGAGCAGGACCTGGCGGCCTTCTCGTGAAACCCGGAGGCACCGGGATGCCGAATTTGACCATGTCGGCCAAGTTGGCTCCCTTTCCCCCCGAGGAGGCCGCGGACGGCCTCCCAGTCGTTGTTGGCGTGATCGGTGGCTTGATCCAACTGATCAAACCCGTAGACCCAGCGAGGAACGAAACCTCGCCTCTTCTCAGTCCTCATGCCTTCAGATTGCGCCATATTCTGCCGAAGTGGCAGGGACCGGGGACTCTATTGGGGTGCCGTATTGGGTGGTGGGATCGTGGCCACTCCGGTACCCTTACGCCGGTTACATTCGGAGGTGGTGTAATTGGCAACACAACTGGTTCTGATCCAGTCATTGGGGGTTCAAGTCCTCCCCTCCGAGCGAAGGGTTGGTCGGCAGTCTTCTGCTGGCTAAACTCGCTCGACCTTGCCCCGTTCGTCTAGAGGCCTAGGACGCCGGCTTCTCATGCCGGTAGCACGGGTTCAAATCCCGTACGGGGTACTG
>JAJRXF010000091.1 GCA_024276425.1 Actinomycetes bacterium
CAGTTGGTGGGGGCCATAGATTGCAGTCAAACTTTCGAATCTCTCGCAGGTCATTAGCTCTACTGGGTTGGAGTAGGCGTCGGTCTGGGCGATGAATTCTCTTCGCTCGCCTTCGGAAGGTTTGTGGCAGACCCTCACCTCCTGGGTTGGTTGCTCCACGATCGCGGGGGCAAATGGGCGGCAATACCCATGGTGCGACGCAACCAAATGCATGACGAGTTCGGAGTCGTTGGCGGATGCAAGCACTTCATGACCTGTGACCATGGCCAGACTCAACAGTTCATGCCTCGCACCTTTGGGGTAGCCGCTTTGTGAGAGTGCAGCTCGCATTCTTGCTGAGCTTTGCGAAGGGGTGGCTGACTTGGCCAACAACTCCTCTGAGGCGTCTCCAATGCCACCTCGTAGCCATGCCTGGAATCGAGGGTCTGCTTTGCCAATGTCATGGAGTTGCCCTGCCAGTCTCAGATCTTGAGCCATGACAGCGCCGAGTCCAACGTTCAATGCCAGGTGATAGGCCCACTCGCCGACACCGTTTAAGTGATTGGAGAGGGTTGGAGCCACACCGGTGAACGATGCTCTGTCATCGGACGAGCCGGTCCCCGCCAGACCAGCATTCGTCTGGGAATCTGTGTTATCCGTTCTCAACCAGGACATGCCGACAAAGTCAAGGCCAACTTCGATTCCCTGGGTGAAGGCCGAAACATGTCGAAACCGCGCTTTTCGCTTGAATGTCGTAGTCGGATCATTGAGGTCTTCCATCGCTCGAAGGGCACTCTTACATTCGTTCTCGTTTGGTAGCCGCCCGGTCGTGACGGCGGCTTCCTCCAACTCAGCCAGAGCCCCTCCGCTGGCAGTATCAGCATCGGATGGGGTGAGCATCACAACCATTCGTCCCCGGGCCTGGCGGGCAGCCTCAGCAGAGACATCGTCTACCCTTGAGGTGGCCGATGGATCCCAGTTTCGTTTCTTCAGTCCTCCCGCTTCGGGCCCCAACACCACCACAGAGCCGGGGCGAAGCGAAGCTGTTGTACCCAACGTCGCTTGCCCACCAGACCAGAGAAGGAACGGCTCTTGCGTCTTGTGCCCAGTCTTTTCTGGTTGCTCAAGCTCGTCTCCTCGGTCGAGGTCGGTGAGTGGCCCGGTCGGTGTCCCGTTGAGCCATCGTCTGGCAGCCCAAATGGGGATTCCGATCATTTCAAGGGACATGGGGGGATTGAAGGCCAGGCGTTGAGTGGCCCGGCGCTCGATGTCAGATCGAGACTTCACGGATACGTCTTCGTGGTGGATGCCCCTAGCCGGGCTCAGAAGATCGCTTAGCTCGTTCCGCCACAGGATCGAGACCCCCGGGTCGCTCTGGCGGTCTCCGTGCAGCCAACGGGCGGGCACATGATCGGGAACCGGAGCTGGCGATGTCTGGGCGAAGGATCGAAGGTGGAGCTTGCTGAGATAGGGCGCCTCGGACTTGGCCGAGATGCACTCCGGTGGTGGGTTACCGAGATATTCGATTCCGAAGTCAATCGATGGTTGTTGGCACATCCATTCCCAGGTCCGGGCCAGTGCTGGCCCGTAGATCGGGTCATCAGGGATTGCAGTCTTGCCGCGAAGCATCACCAGGGATGTGGTGGGGTTGCCGTCTGCGGTCCTGTCGCCCGACCGGTCAACCCGGCCGAATCTTTGCCTAAGGGCATCGATTGAGGCACATTCGGTGATGAGTCCGTCGAAGTCGAAATCGGCCCCAGCCTCGATGCACTGTGTTGCGACAACAATCATTTTCTTGCCGGGTGTCCTCGTTGCGCGGTCTTCCAGAATCGGACCCATCTTTTGCAAGACATCATCTCGATCTAATGGCCGCATCCGCCCGGTTAGGAGAACCGTTTCGATTTCGTCGCTGTCCGGGAACTGGTTTCTGATTCGTCGGGCGGTGTCAACCCGATTGACCACGATCCCGAGCAGATCGCACCCATCGTTCGCTATCGTTTTCTTCGCTTCCTTGGCCACGCGAAGTGAAAACTTCTCATCAGCCTGAACCCAGTTTTTCTTGGGGAGGGTAACGGCCACTAGTTCCACGGGTTTGCGGGCGGCGAGCCGTCGAGCAAGCCCCGGACCAGCCGATTCTGAAGTGAGGGGCTGAGGGGGGAACTTGTGTTTGGTGTTGGTCGCCGGTGTCGCACTGAGTTCGACCACCTGCCACCGTGCTTGGCCGACGGGACTGTTCTGCGATCGCAGCTCTCCAAGGCGGGCAAGAGTTTGGGAAAACGGCTGGCTGAGGTGTACTTCGTCAAGAAACACCAAGGTGTCGTTGCCCAGCAATCCAGCATGAATCGGGGCTGTTTGAGGACTCAGGCCGTATCCGCGAAACAGCAGGCGAGAGCCGAGTTGGTCAACGGTGGATGAGAGTAGGGCTGGCACGTCCGGTCTGCGGGCCCAAGTCTCGTCCCGAACGGTTCCGCCCCGCAGGACGGTGCTGAC
>JAJRXF010000092.1 GCA_024276425.1 Actinomycetes bacterium
ATCTCATCGAAGGGCACTAGCTCAATTGGTAGAGCACCGGTCTCCAAAACCGGGGGTTGGGGGTTCGAGTCCCTCGTGCCCTGCCACGAGAATTCCACGCACGAAGGCAAAATCATGGCGATGAACCGCGAACAGCGGCGCTACCTACAAAAACAAGGTCAGATCGATGCCGAGGGCAACCCGGTCGCGACCCCACGCGAGAACCACCAACCAGCGGCCAAGTCGGAGCGGGTCGGCCCAGCACAATATGGGCGCGAGGTTCGGGCTGAACTGCGACGCGTCAGTTGGCCAACGCGTCCCGAGGTGATCAACTACACGATTGTGGTCATGGTGACCGTGATTTTGTTAACGGCCATCATTGCTGCCCTTGACTGGGGATTTGGAGAGGCCGTCCTGTCCCTGCTTGGACTTTCCAATGGATGAGGAAACTGTGAACGACGAGAATGCAACCGATACCACCAAGGTTGTCGAGCCAGTCGACGCTCCCGAAGAGGACGCTCCCGAAGAGGAGTCTTCCGGCCAAGAGGAGTCTTCCGGCGATCCGAAGGTTCAGGATTCATCATCCAACGAAGCTGAAGGCACGGCTGAAGAAACATCCGTCGCTGAAGCAGCGGAGTCTATTGACCTTGAAGCAGAAGAGGTACCGGCCCCCAAGCCACAGTCTCCCTACGATCGGCCCGGTCGTTGGTATGTGCTCCATACCCAGTCTGGCTATGAGAAAAAGGTCAAGTCCAACATCGAGGCCCGAACTTCCTCCATGAACATGGAGGAACGCATCTTTGAAGTTGTGATTCCAATGGAGGATGTTGTCGAGTTCAAGAATGGCAAGAAGGTTGTCGTTCAGAAGAAGGTCTTCCCAGGATACTTACTTTGCCGAATTCGACTTGACGACGATGCCTGGTTCGTTGTCCGCAATACGCCTGGAGTCACCGGCTTTGTCGGTGCTGGCAACAAGCCTTCCCCACTTCCTCGCAGGGATGTAGAGGCGTTCCTCTCTGTCAAAGAGGACGGCGAAGACAGTGCCCGCAAAGGTCGGCCCCGTCTCGAGTACGAAGTTGGAGAAACGGTTCGGGTCAAGGAAGGCCCCTTCGCTGACTTCCAGGGTCAGATTGAAGAGATCAACGAAGACCAACTCAAAGTTAAGGTGTTGGTCAATATCTTTGGTCGAGAAACTCCCGTCGAACTCGAGTTCGCTCAGGTCGGGAAACTCTAAGAAGCCCAATAGCATGCCCAGTCGGCCATAGGTGGACTCTTCGCCCGTGGCCGCTGTGGTTGTCGATTCGCACCCGTCCTGATAGCACACCCGTCCTGATAGCAAGGCAGTTCCGCAATGGCCAAGAAGCAAATAATGGCGAAGGTAAAGATACAGATTCCAGCCGGTCAGGCGTCTCCCGCACCCCCGGTCGGCACCGCGCTTGGTCCATACGGCATCGCCATTATGGATTTTTGCAAGGAGTACAACGCCAGAACCGAAGCCCAGCGTGGTGACGTTGTCCCGGCCGAGATCACAATCTTTGAGGATCGATCCTTCAGTTTTACGCTCAAGACTCCCCCGACGGCGGAGTTGATCAAGAAGGCGGCGAAGATCTCCAAGGGTGCATCTGATCCTCTTCGGGAGCGGGTCGGGAGCATTACCGACGCTCAGGTAGAAGAGATCGCAAAAATCAAGATGCCCGATCTCAACGCCTACGACATTGATGCCGCCAAGCTTCAGGTCGCAGGCACTGCCCGCCAGATGGGCGTCAAGATCCGCTAAGGGGTCGCTGGCTAGTGGGTGCCAAACACCCAACTTGCCAAGTACAAGCAACCGGGTACAAACAACGTCGCACGGCTCGATCGGGTTACCTCACCCGTCGGCCTTATGAATGAGGGAGCCACTATGGCGCAAGGTAAGAAATACACCGACGCAACCCGTCGGTATGACCGAGATCATCTTCACAGTCCGAGTGAGGCTCTGGAATTGGCCAAGTCCCTTGGCTCTGCCAAATTTGATGAGTCGGTTGATGTCGTTGTGA
The DNA here is from genome assembly GCA_024276425.1 of Actinomycetes bacterium. Taxonomy (GTDB): domain Bacteria; phylum Actinomycetota; class Acidimicrobiia; order Acidimicrobiales; family SZUA-35; genus JAJRQY01. Next base: position 2,016 of record JAJRXF010000092.1, read on the forward strand.
GGCTCGGAGTCGATCCCCGCAAGGCCGATCAGATTGTGCGGGGCACGGTGCCACTGCCCGCGGGTACCGGCAAGACTCTTCGTGTCCTGGTATTTGCCACCGGGGATGAGGCGGACGCGGCTACCGAAGCTGGTGCGGATCTGGTTGGCGGGGAGGAGCTCGTGGCCGAAGTAGAGGGTGGAATGCTCGATTTCGATTTGGCCATCTCGACTCCAAGCCTGATGCCACTAGTTGGCAAGCTGGGCCGGGTTCTTGGTCCACGAGGTCTCATGCCAAACCCCAAGACCGGAACAGTTACCCCGGATGTGGCCAAGGCCGTGACCGAATTCAAGGGTGGAACGGTGGAGTATCGAACTGATCGCTACGGCAATGTTGCTGTTTCCATTGGGAGAGTGAGCTTCTCGCCCGAGGATCTCAAGCGTAACTTTGCTGCCCTGTTTGATGAGCTCAATCGTGTAAAGCCTTCATCCTCGAAGGGTAAGTACATGATCAAAATCAGCCTTTCTACCACGATGGGTCCAAGCATCAAGATCGACCCAAACCGCCTCGAAGAGGTGTAAGGGAAGAGCCCGGGGGGCTAGCCTCCCTGGACGCGGGTATTTGTCTGCCCTTGTAGCCCGTCTACTTAGTCAGGCTTATCCCACTAAGCAAGCAATCGAATACTCTCGCCCAAGACCTTGGGTCCGACAGCCGAAAGGCATCTGCCGCAGGGCAGAAGTTGGTTAATTGAGGGGCAGGCCAAGGCCCGCCACTCATCCCATCGAGGCGATCACCTTTCTTTCGCTCCCCTCTTTTGTGTGGGTGGAGTTGTGAGATCTCTGATCGGCGAAGTGTCCGATCCATCCACAACGAACAACCACAACGAAATACAGAGAGAGGAGGTGCAATGGAGAATCCAAGACCAGAAAAGGTGGCGATCGTCGACGAAGTTCGGGATCGTATTGAGAACGCCGAAGCTGTCATGATCACGGAGTATCGTGGCTTGACGGTTTCGGCTATTGCTGAGTTGCGAACCAGTCTTCGACCAGTCGGTGGTCGCTACAAAATTTACAAGAACACACTTGTTCGGCGAGCAGCCAATGATGTTGCCGAGGGTTTTACTGACCTACTGACCGGACCGACGGCCTTGACCTTCACCGAGCAAACCCCGGAAGGGGAAACCGGTGACGTTGTTGCGGTGGCCAAGGTTCTTAAGGACTTCGGTAAGGCCAACCCAGAACTCATCATCAAAGGTGGTGTATTTGAGGGCAACTTCATTGACGCTACCGAACTCGGTCAACTAGCCGAGATCGAGCCACGCGAGGTCCTTTTGGCCAAGCTGGCCGGTGCTATTGCTGCGCCAATGTCCAACCTCGCTGGATTGCTTCAGGCTCTCCCACGCGACCTTGCCTATGGCCTCAAAGCCCTGGTCGACCAGGGAGGTGTGGGCTCTGTTCAGAATGCAGAAGACAGCACAGCTTCCAATGCCGACAGCACAGAATCAGACAGCACAGAATCAACGAAAGAAACAGACGCCGCTGGGGATGAGTCCCCGGCACAAGAGAGTGAGGCCTAAGTATGGCTACTAAAGAAGAAATCCTAGAAGGAATTGCCAGCCTGACCGTTCTTGAGCTTTCAGAGCTCCTGACCGAGTTCGAAGAGAAGTTTGGTGTCACCGCCGCTGCTCCCGTTGCGGCCGCCGCTGGCGTAGCCGCTCCGGTAGAGGCCGCAGAGGAGCAGACCGAGTTTGATGTGATGCTCACTGGTATGGGCGAGAAGAAGATTGCGGTCATTAAGGCCGTCCGTGAAATCACCAGCCTGGGCCTCAAGGAGGCCAAGGATCTCGTTGAATCCGCCCCAGCGGCGATTCTTGAGGGTGCTTCCAAGGATGACGCCGATAGTGCATTGGCCAAGATTGAGGCTGCGGGAGGATCGGGCGAGCTTAAGTAGCCCTACCGTTCTGCCTACACAAACGGCGACACCCTGGGTCAGTCCTGCCGGGCAAGGTGGGGCGACCCGGGGTGTTTCGCGTCGAGCTTCGGAGCGCAAATGATCGGGAGACACCCCGTTCGAATTCGATCCTTGACGTCGTCGGTTGATGGTCCTACAGTCACCCGACCGGCGCTGTTTGTATGTACTGGTGTCATGTACTGGTTGTCGCTCGGCTGCCTCTCACGTATGCTAGGAGGTTGCCGTGACCGCGCTCGCCCCGTTTATCGACCCTCGAATCTCCCCAGTGCATTCTGGGTTTGTGCTGAGCAGAGATAGCGAGACGAACGTGGCTCACAGCTTTTTCTGGCTCGTCGCGCAATCCTTGGTGGTGTCTTTTGCCTGCTCGCACGCTCGTTCGCGACCGTTACTCCTTTGGCAATCTTACGGATGCTCTTGAGCTTCCTGATCTGATTGCAATCCAAAAGGAATCATTCAAATGGTTCCTCGAAGAAGGGCTGGCGAACGCATTTCGCGATATCAGCCCCATTAAGGACTTTACGGAAACGCTTCAACTAGATCTCGATTTCGATCCTCACGATGAGGACCTGGAGCCGTATCCCAAATACACGGTGGAGGAGTGCAAAGAGAAGGACATGACCTACGCCGCGCCGATCTTCGTGCGCGCCCGGTTCATTAACGCCAATACCGGCGAGATCAAGGAACAGACAGTCTTCATGGGTGATTTCCCCATGATGACTGACAAGGGAACCTTCGTGATCAACGGCACCGAGCGGGTTGTCGTTTCCCAGCTTGTCCGTTCACCCGGCGTCATCTTCCAGCCAGGTGAGCGTTTTCGGCTACGTAACCTGGCGAAGCACCAGATGGTCACGGGCACCATTCACCCCTACCGGGGCGAGTGGATCGAATTCGACGTCGAGCAAAAGCCGGGTAAGGACCCAACCGCTGGGGTGCGTGTTGCTCGCAAGCGTCGTCTCTCGCTGTTCACCATGCTTCGGGCACTGGGCTTTGATGAGGAAAACGCTCCAGGCTTCTTGGACGCGTTTGTCAACCACTTTGACTTCCTTGAGGGCCAGTGGGAAAAGGATCGGGAAATCGCTCCGACTCAAGACGAATCCCTGATCGAGATTTACAAGCGCGCCCGTCCAGGAGAGCCCCCAACGCTGGAAGCTGCTCGTTCCTACTTGCGCAACGCCTTCTTTGAGAATCGCCGCTATGACCTCAGTAGGGTCGGCCGTTACAAGCTGAACCGCAAACTCGGTCCCGAGATCGAGCGGCTTCAAGAACTCTTCCCAATGCTTGGTGACCTGCTGGACAAACCAGAGTCAGACCAGTCTGTTCTCTCTCGTTGCGAAGTCCTGGCAGTCGCCAGCTATCTGCTTCATCTGATGGTGGCCGAGCCTGGCTACCGCCTGGATGATCAGGACCACTTCGCCAACCGGCGCGTTCGCTCGGTCGGTGAACTCATCCAGAACCAGGTTCGCATTGGACTTTCCCGGATGGAACGAGTTGTGCGAGAGCGCATGACCACCCAGGATGTCGAGGCCATCACTCCTCAAACTCTGATCAATATCCGACCCGTTGTGGCTGCGATTAAGGAATTCTTCGGAACCTCCCAGTTGTCCCAGTTTATGGATCAGATCAATCCACTCTCGGGACTGACGCATCGTCGTCGCCTTTCGGCCCTCGGTCCGGGTGGGCTCTCGCGCGAACGAGCCGGCTTTGAAGTGCGGGACGTTCACTTCTCCCATTATGGCCGGATGTGCCCTATCGAGACTCCGGAGGGCCCCAACATCGGCCTGATCGGATACCTTGCCAGCTTTGCCAGCGTGAACGAGTTCGGATTCTTGGTCACGCCGTATCGACCGGTCAAGGACGGCGTAGTCTCCGACGAGATTGTGTACCTCACCGCGGATGAAGAAGAGGAGTATGTGGTCGCCCAGGCCAATGCCCCGCTTGACGCGAACAATCATTTCACCAAGGAGAAGGTTCTATCCCGCCGTTCCCCTCAGGCAGCTTCACTTCGGGATCTAAAACTCCAACTGGAGCGCGACATTTTCTTCGGTGCGACGACCGAAATTTCGTCGGTACCACCAGAAGAAATTCAGATGATGGACGTTGCGCCCAAGCAGATCGTCTCTATTGGCACCGGACTGATTCCTTTCCTCGAACATGACGACGCGAACCGGGCTCTGATGGGAGCCAACATGCAACGTCAGGCCGTACCGCTTCTAACCGCCGAGGCCCCCTACATCGGTACCGGCATAGAGTTCCGTGCTGGCCACGACGCGGCGGACACGCTGGTTGCCTCCGAGGATGGGGTGGTCACTGATGTTGATGGCCAATCCATCACGGTCGAGTACGTCGAGTCGGGCAAAAAAATCTATCGACTTCTCAAGTTTGAACGTTCCAACCAGGACACATGCATCAACCAGAAGCCCCGGGTGGTTGCTGGCGAGTCCATCAAGAAGGGGCAACTCCTGGCTGATGGCCCCTCCACTGACCACGGCGAACTTGCCTTAGGTAAGAACCTGGTCATCGCCTTCATGCCATGGGAGGGCTACAACTTCGAAGATGCCATCATATTGTCCGAGCGTTTGGTTCGTGATGATGTTCTGACCTCAATCCACATCAAGGAACACGAGATTGATGCTCGTGATACCAAGCTTGGCCCAGAAGAGATCACGCGAGACATTCCAAACCTGAGCGATGACATTCTGGCCAATCTCGATGAGCGAGGCATTATTCGAGTCGGGGCCGAAGTTGGTCCGGGCGACGTGCTTGTTGGCAAGGTGACGCCGAAGGGTGAGACCGAGTTGACGCCTGAAGAGCGGCTCCTTCGTGCCATCTTTGGCGAAAAGGCCCGTGAGGTGCGAGACACTTCTCTCAAGGTCCCCCACGGTGAGATGGGCAAGGTCATCGACGTCAAAGTCTTCAGCCGTGACGATAGTCACGAGCTTCCTCCAGGTGTCAATCAACTGGTACGGGTGTACATCGCCAAGAAGCGCAAAATCAGCGTCGGCGACAAGCTGGCTGGTCGCCACGGCAACAAGGGAGTGATCTCTCGGATCCTGCCAATCGAGGACATGCCTCATATGTCCGATGGCACCCCGGTGGACGTAATCCTCAACCCACTTGGTGTTCCCTCCCGGATGAACGTTGGCCAGGTCCTTGAGTCCCACCTCGGCTATGCCGCCCGATGGGGTTGGAGTGTCGACGGCACCCAGACCGGTGAGCCACCCGTGCGCGGCACCGAAAACAAGACTCGACCCTTCACAACTCCCGCCACCCTGGTGAGCACCCCGGTGTTCGATGGAGCCAAATGGGACGAGAAGGAACTGTCGGGTGACAAGCCAACCATTCAGGACATCTTCCGCAATCTGGCGCCTGAGGCTGCCGATGGCACCCGTCTGATCCAAGAAGATGGTAAGACCCAACTCTTTGACGGTCGAACCGGTGAACCCTTCGACAATCCCGTCATGGTCGGGATCATGTACATCCTGAAGCTGTCACACATGGTGGACGACAAGATTCACGCTCGTTCCACTGGTCCGTACTCCATGATTACCCAACAACCCCTCGGTGGTAAGGCCCAGTTCGGTGGTCAGCGATTCGGAGAGATGGAGGTGTGGGCGCTTGAAGCCTATGGAGCCGCCTACTGCCTGCAGGAGCTGCTCACCATCAAGTCCGACGATGTGCTTGGTCGGGTCAAGGTCTATGAGGCCATTGTCAAGGGCGAGAACATTCCCGAGCCTGGTATTCCCGAGTCCTTCAAGGTCTTGATTAAGGAAATGCAAGCTCTTTGCCTCAACGTCGAGGTCCTGGCCGAAGATGGCCAAGAAATTGAGATGCGGGAGCTCGATGACGAACTCTTCCGCACCGCTGAGGAGCTCGGGATCGACCTGAGCCGTCCAGAGCGTGGAACCGATGAAGACGATGCTGCCCGCGCTGCGGGTGGCCGACGCTGAGAGGCCGACACATGCTTGATGTCAACGATTTCGATCAGCTAAAGATCGGCCTAGCCACCGCGGACTCCATCCGTATGTGGTCAAACGGCGAGGTGAAGAAGCCCGAAACCATCAACTACCGAACTCTCAAGCCCGAGAAGGACGGACTCTTCTGTGAGAAGATTTTCGGTCCGACCAAGGACTGGGAGTGCGCCTGTGGTAAATACAAGCGTGTCCGGTTCAAGGGCATCATTTGTGAGCGTTGTGGCGTTGAGGTCACTCGCTCCAAGGTTCGCCGTGAGCGCATGGGTCATATTGAGTTGGCCGCTCCCTGCGTCCATATCTGGTACCTGCGAGGTACCCGTTCCTGGCTGGCTTACCTTCTCATGGGCACCGAACCTCGCGAGGAGTTGAAGGCCAAGCAACTTGAGAAGGTCATCTACTTTGCTGCGAGCCTTGTTACCCATGTCGAGGAAGACAAGCGCGACGAGGACCTTCCCAACCTTGAGGCTGATGTCATCGGCGAACGTGAGGCCATTCTCAAGGAGATGGAGCTGCGACTTGCTGAAGAGCACGAAGCCCTCGAGGCCGAAATCGCTCAGATGGAGTCCGATGGGGCAAAGGATTCCGAGATTCGCGCTCGCAAGCGGGCCGCCGACAAAGACTTTGCCCTCACCCGCGAACAGTACGAAATGGAACTAGATGTTCTTGATCGTTCCTGGGAAGAGTTTAAGGGTTTGTTCGCTCGTCAGATAATTGAAGACGAACTGCTGATGCGCGAAATGGCCGATAGGTGGGGTGAGTACTTTGAGGGCGGAATGGGTGCCACCGCCATTACCCAACTGGTCGATCGCATTGATTTCGACGAGGAAGAAGTCAAGTTACGGGCAGCCATCGACCCCGAAGAGGGCCGCAAGCCGCTATCGGCCCAGCGCAAGCAAAAGGCCATCAAACGACTCAAGATCGTGGCCGCCTTCAATCGGCGCACCGATGCTGGCGATCGACAAAACAATCCTCGGGCCATGATCCTTGACGTTGTTCCGGTGATTCCACCCGAGCTTCGCCCAATGGTGCAGCTTGACGGCGGCCGATTTGCCACCTCTGACCTCAACGATTTGTACCGGCGAGTTATTAATCGGAACAATCGACTGAAGCGACTTTTGGATCTTGGCGCACCCGAAATCATCGTCAACAACGAAAAGCGGATGCTGCAAGAGGCCGTTGACGCCCTGTTCGACAACGGTCGTCGTGGGCGGCCGGTAACGGGTCCGGGCAATCGACCCCTTAAGTCATTGTCGGACATGCTCAAGGGCAAGCAAGGTCGTTTCCGCCAGAACCTCTTGGGCAAGCGGGTCGATTACTCCGGTCGTTCGGTCATCGTGGTTGGCCCCACACTGAAGTTCCATCAGTGTGGCCTGCCCAAGATCATGGCGCTGGAGTTGTTCAAGCCCTTCGTGATGAAGCGCTTGGTCGATCAAGAATTGGCCCAGAACATCAAGTCGGCCAAGCGTATGGTCGAGCGTCGTCGTCCTCAGGTGTGGGAGGTCCTTGAAGAGGTTATTCAAGAGCATCCCATCATGCTCAACCGCGCACCGACCCTGCACCGCTTGGGTATTCAGGCTTTCGAACCTGTTCTGGTCGAGGGCAAGGCCATCCAGATTCATCCTTTGGTGTGCACCGCCTTCAATGCCGATTTCGATGGCGATCAGATGGCGGTTCATCTTCCCTTGTCTGCCGAAGCCCAAGCTGAAGCTCGGGTTCTGATGCTCAGTGCCAACAATGTGCTCTCGCCAGCGCATGGTCGTCCGTTGGTAACACCAACCCAGGACATGGTTATTGGTTGCTACTACCTGACTGAATACATCGAAAACAGCAATGCGGACGCCTCACTGTCAACCTACCGCAAGGTAGAAGATGTCGAACGAGCCTACGAATCGGGCGTGATTAGTCTTCACGAGCCGATCTACTTCCGCACGCCGGAGCTTCTGATTGAGCCAGCGAACGGCCAAGCTGCGGTTTACGCCAAGACCACAGCAGGACGAGTGTTCTTCAACAATGCTTTGCCGGACGCCTATCCCTACGTGAACTTTCTGATCCGCAAGCGGGAGATTGGCGAAATCGTTGATGTCTTGGCCACGGAGTACCCTAAGGCCGAGGTGGCAAACACACTTGATCGAATCAAGTCCCTGGCCTTCCACTTTGCCATGAAGTCTGGCTTAACGGTTTCGATCAATGATGTCCAGACTCCGGTGGAGAAGAAGGGGATCTTGGAATCGCACGAGAAGCAGGCCGACAAAGTCGAGGCCCAGTTCCAGAGGGGCATCATCACTGACGGTGAGCGTCGCCAGAAGGAAGTGGAGATCTGGACCGAGGCGACCGACCTGGTCAAGGCGGCCATGGAGACCAACCTCAAGGCCCAGCACTTCAACCCCATCGAAATGATGGTGGGCTCCGGGGCCCGAGGAAACATGATGCAGGTTCGCCAGATCGCCGGTATGCGTGGCCTGGTAGCCAACCCCCGAGGCGACATGATCCCTCGGCCGATCAAGTCCAACTTCCGTGAGGGCTTGACCATGTTGGAATACTTCATTTCAACCCCGGGTGCCCGCAAGGGATTGGTTGATACCGCTCTGCGCACCGCCGACTCTGGCTACCTAACTCGCCGGTTGGTCGACGTTGCCCAGGAAGTGATCATTAATGATCGGGACCCATTCGCTGAAGGTCGGCCGGTCCGAGGGCTGGTGCTCCACGATGTGAAACCGGACGGCTACTACAATCGTCTTAGCGGTGAAGCCTCCGATGCCACTGATCCAGACGCTCGCTTGGTCCGGACCTACCTGGAAACTCGGTTGTTGAGCCGGGTTTTGGCTGATGACCAGACGCTGGTTGATGGAACGGTGATACCCAAGGGGACGATGGTCACCGAAGACGACATGGCCGCGTTGCGGGATGATCCCGAGATACGCCAGCTACGCGTCTTGTCGCCACTAACCGACGATTCCCCGGTCGGGATTTCGGCCGCCAGCTACGGCACCTCGTTGGCCACTGGCAAGATGATCGAGGTTGGTGAAGCCGTCGGCGTCATTGCTGCCCAGTCCATTGGTGAGCCGGGTACCCAGCTCACCATGCGTACCTTCCACACGGGTGGTGTCGCTGGCGGAGCGGACATTGCTGGCGGTTTGCCCCGAGTGGTGGAACTGTTCGAGGCCCGCAGCCCCAAGGGGAAGGCCACTCTGGCTCGAATCTCCGGTGTGGTTCGCCTGGCCGAGGACGAGGGCAAGGGCAAGGTAATTAACGTGGTCACCGATGATGGTGAGGAAGACGTCTATACCGTTCCTGCGGGTGCTCGACTTGAGGTCGTCGATGGCCAAGAGATCGCGGCAGGTGAGCCGATTGTCGATGGCCCTCGTGACCTTCGGGAACTGATGGAAATTCGCGGTATCCGCGAGACCCAGCAGTACCTGGTCGAAGAGGTCCAGAAGGTCTATCGAGATCAGGGTGTGTCGATTCACGACAAGCACATCGAACTCATTGTTCGCCAAATGACCCGTCGTGTAAGCATCCACGAGCCGGGTGAATCCGACTTCCTGCCCGGCGAGCGAGTCGATCAGTGGCAGTTCGCTAATGCCAACAAGCGGTTGGTTCAGGAAGGGTCCCGACCGGCGGAGGGCAGACCAGAGATCATGGGTATTACCAAGGCCTCGCTAGCAACCGAATCGTGGCTGTCTGCCGCCTCCTTCCAGGAGACCACTCGGGTTCTCACCGAAGCGGCTATCGAGGGCAAGTCCGACTCGATGATTGGGCTCAAGGAGAACATCATCATCGGCAAACTCATCCCGGCTGGAACCGGCTTGATGCGGCATCGTGAACTGGAAACTCATGCTCCAGACCATCAGCCCCTGGCTTTCTACTCCGATGAAGGTGAAGAACAAGACCCAGCCCAGTGGTTGGCTTCGATTGGGGCCAGTCAAGAAGCCGGTTCAGTCACACCGCTTGTGACTACGCCGGACGAAATTGGCTGATCGCTTGGCGCTCCGCTTAGAGCCCAGCGACAGTGTGTAACGGAACCATGGCCCCGAGGTTTCCCCCTCGGGGCCATTGGGGTTTTCGGTCCTTGACCAGAGAATCTCTCCTTCGCCGAGCATGTTGGCGCGATCTGTGGAATGGTCGGTGAGTTGGAAGAAAATCTCACCAACCGTCACGGGTTCACTTCCGCCGGTTGGGCGACTCTTGAACACCACGAAAAATGACCAATAAACCAAGGGGATTCTGTGCAAATTGATATGACTGTCAATGGGCGCGCCTATTCGGCAGATGTCGAGGATCGAACGCTTCTCGTGCATTACCTACGCGACCATTTGGGACTAACCGGAACAAACGTAGGATGCGACACTTCGTCGTGCGGAGCCTGCACGGTGCATATCGACGGCCAGTCGGTCAAATCATGCACGGTGCTGGCCGCTCAGGTCCGAGGGGCGGACATCACCACCATCGAAGGCATGGCTAACGATGAGGAACTCCACCCAATGCAAGAGGCGTTCAGGCAATGCCACGGCCTGCAGTGTGGATATTGCACGCCAGGCATGGTGATGGCGGCGACATCGTTGCTTTCGGAAAACCCCGACCCGTCGGAACAAGAAGTTCGCGAGGGGTTGGAGGGCAACCTCTGTCGCTGCACGGGCTACCACAACATCGTCAAATCGGTTCTAAGCGTTGCTGGAGGCCAATCATGACCATCATGGGAACGCCTCGTCTTCGTAAGGAAGACCCTAAACTCCTCACTGGCGAAGGCAAGTTCGTGGATGACATTCACGCGCCGGGTGAGCTTTGGATGGGCATGGTCAGAAGCCCTTACGCCCACGCCAAGATTGTCTCCGTCGACACGGCTGAGGCGGCCGCTCACTCTGGGGTACATGCCGTCTATAGCGGTAAGGACCTGGAGGAGATGGGTCTCTGGATTGCTCCGTTGCCATGCGTGTGGCCGGTAACTGACGACATGTTGAATCCGCCTCATGTCCCGGTGGTCACCGAGGAGGCAAACTTCGTTGGGGAAATCGTGGCGGTTGTCTTAGCTGACTCTCGCTATGGGGCAGTGGACGCGGCCGAGTTGGTTGAGGTTAGCTATGAGGAACTACCGGCAGTCGCTTCGCTTGATGCCGCGGTAACCGGTGATGCACTGGCCCACTCCGACCTCGACACCAACAAGGCCTATCACTGGCCCCTCGTGCCTGACCCAGACGCGCTGGATGCGGCCTTTGCCAACGCCGCCCATACCGTCACTGGCACCTTTGTACAACAGCGTTTGATTCCCGCAGCCATGGAACCCCGGGGTGTGTTGGCAGTTCCGTCGCCCCATGGTGGTGACATCACGCTCTACAGCTCCAGCCAGGTTCCTCATATTCTCAAAGTCATGGTTGCCGCCACTACTGGTATCCCGGAGAACAAGATTCGCATCGTCGCTCCGGCGGTAGGTGGCGGGTTTGGGGCCAAGCTCAACATCAATCCCGATGAAATCCTGGCCGTGACCTTGGCCAATAGGCTTGGTCTACCGGTTCGCTGGACCGAGACACGTTCTGAGGCCGCCTTCTCTACCCACCAAGGTCGGGGGCAGAACCAGACGATCGAGATTGCTGCCGATGCTAAGGGCAAGATCTTGGGTGTTCGAGTGCATCTCGACGCCGACATGGGTGCCTACATGAGGCTCATCACCCCGGGGGTTCCGCTGCTTGGAAGCTTCCTCTACACCGGGGTGTACGACGTACCCGCTTTTGGGTTCACTTGCGACGGCTACTTTACCAACCTGACCCCGACTGATGCTTATCGCGGAGCCGGGCGTCCCGAGGCCAGCTATGCCATCGAACGGGCAATGGACCTCTTGGCCAACGAGGTGGGCGTCGGACCAGACGAGATCCGCCGTCGCAACTATCTCAATGGTGGTGAAGCATTCCAGGATCTCGAAGTGGCCTCGACTCTGGTCTTTGATTCGGGGCACTATGGGCCGAACCTCGACAAGGCTCTTGAGCTTTCCGACTACGCCAGTCTCCGGGCCGAGCAGCAGAGGCGCCGTGAGGCAGGCGAGTCCAAGCAACTTGGCATCGGGCTTTGTACCTATGTCGAAATTTGCGGGCTCGCTCCCAGTCGAGCTCTCGCCGGGTTGAACTATGGCGCTGGCGGTTGGGAACATGCTCTGGTTCGGTTCTTGCCGACCGGCAAGGTCGAAGTGGTAACCGGCTCGACACCACATGGCCAGGGCCATGAAACCTCGTGGTCGATGATTGTGGCCGACAAGCTTGGGGTCGATCCCGACGATGTCGAGGTTCTGCACTCTGATACTGCCATTAGTCCTCTTGGTCTCGACACCTATGGCTCGCGATCGCTGTCTGTTGGTGGTGTGGCAATTTCGATGGCCTGTGACAAGGTGGTCGAGAAGGCTCGCCTGATTGCCGCTCACCAATTGGAGGCAAATCCGGATGACCTGGAGTTCTCCGGGGGAGTCTTCCGTGTCAAGGGAACACCGACGGCGGAGCTACCCATCCAAGGAATTGCCTATGAGGCGTTCACCGCCCACAATCTGCCTGATGGGATGGAGCCGAACCTGCAAGAGCAGATGACCTTCGATCCGCCGAACTTCGCTTTCCCCTTCGGTACTCATGTTGCGGTGGTTGAGGTCGACGAAGACACCGGTGGAGTTACCCTTGTTGGCTACACCGCGGTGGATGACTGTGGCCCTCAGGTTAACCCCCTCATCGTCGAGGGTCAGGTACATGGGGGCATCGTGCAAGGTGTGGCCCAGGCCCTCTGGGAAGAGGCGGTCTACGACGAGGCAGGAAACTGTAAGAATCCTTCATTCTTGGATTATCTGGTTCCCTCCTCAATGGAGGTTCCAAGCATGGTTCTTGATTCAACCGAGACCCCGAGTACCTCCAACCCACTTGGAGTCAAGGGAGTAGGTGAGGCGGGCACCATTGGTTCTGCCGCCGCAGTAATCAACGCCGTTTGTGATGCCCTGAGCCCTTATGGGGTCACCGATATCGAGATGCCAGCTACGCCTCAGAAGATTTGGCGAAAAATCCAGGACGCGAAAGGAGGCGAGGCATGATCCCCGCCGCACTAAAGTATGTCGAGGTTGACTCAGCCGCCGCTGCGGTTGCCGCACTCAGCGAGTACGGTGACGATGCCAAGCTCATGGCTGGTGGTCACAGCCTCATTCCCTTGATGCGATTCCGTCTGGCTGCGCCCGCCGTCATTGTTGATATCTCAAGAATGGGCGGCCTGTCCGATATTCGAGATGCCGGTGAGCACATTTCGGTTGGAGCTTTGGCCCGTCATCACGTTGTCGAGAACAGTGAATTGTTGCAGGCCCAGGCTCCACTGCTGGCCCATGTCGCCTCCAAGGTCGGAGACCCTTCGGTTCGTCACCGCGGAACTCTAGGTGGGTCAATGGCTCACGGAGACCCAGCATCGGATCTTCCTGCCGCGGTTCTTGCCCTTGGTGGGTCAGTCGTGCTGCAGGGACCAGACGGTGAACGGGTGGTGGCTGCCGATGACTTCTTCACTGGTTTCCTAGAGACCGCCACGGCGGAGACAGAGATCATCACCGAGATTCGAATTCCCAAGTCTTCCGCCGGATGGAGCTTCCAGAAGTTCAACCGTCGTGCCCAAGACTGGGCCATAGTTGGGGTGGCCGCTGTGCTTGGCGACGATCCCAGAGTCTCTCTTATAAACATGGGGCCCAGCCCGATGCGAGCCAGCGCAGTAGAAGCCGCTCTGGCTGGTGGGGCCAGCATGGCCGAGGCCGCATCGCTGGCAACAGACGGAACAGCCGCTCCGACCGACCTCAACGGTGATGCCGACTACCGGGGTCACTTAGCCCGGGTTTTTGTCGAGCGCGCCTTGGTCGAGGCTGCTGGATAGTCCTTCAACGCACAATGTCGGACCTCCCGGTCATGCCCTCTCGGGCCATGGCCGGGAGTTTCGGGTTTTGGGCGGCTAGTGTCCAAGGCCGTGACCGATTCTGACAGTGCAGCTTCTGAGAAGGCGGCCGACGTATCTTCAGTGGTGGAAGTCAGTACGGCTCTGGCCCGTCACCAGTATCTGGCAGACGAGGGGCTTGCAACTTCCATTTTCTTGGCCCTGTCGTTGGGTCGCCCGCTTTTCTTGGAAGGCGAGGCTGGGGTTGGCAAGACCGAAGTGGCCAAGGTTCTTAGCCGCTGGCTCGGGGGGCGACTGCTTCGACTCCAGTGCTATGAGGGCATCGATCAGGCCCAAGCGGTCTATGAATGGGACTATGCCCGTCAGCTTCTTCATCTACGAACCGCTGAGGCATCTGGTCGGGCTAGTGGGACCGATGAGGGACAACTCGAAGCCGAGTTGTACGACGAACGGTTCTTGATTCGAAGACCTTTGCTTGAAGCGTTGTCTCCGACCGATGGTCCGCGCCCAGTCTTGCTCATCGACGAGGTTGATCGGGCCGACGACGAGTTCGAGGCCTTCCTGCTCGAAGCTCTGTCGGACTACACCATCACCGTTCCCGAGTTGGGAACAATCCGTGCCACCGAACCACCGTTGGTCATCTTGACCTCGAACCGGACACGAGATGTGCATGACGCCCTAAAACGTCGCTGCCTCTACCACTGGGTCGAGCATCCAGACTTCGATCGTGAGGTGGCCATTGTTTTGCTTCGGGCACCACACGTTGGCGAAAAGCTAGCCCGACAGGTCGCTCAAGCTACTGAATCAATGCGCCAACTCGGTTTGTACAAGCCACCAGGTGTGGCCGAGACCATTGACTGGGCGACTTCCTTGGCGGCGCTCGGCAAGGCTGGTGTTGATGAGGCTTCGGTGCGGGTAACTCTGGGGACAGTTCTGAAGTACCGAGAGGACCAGGCTCGGGTCCTGAGCAGTGATGTGATGAGCTTGTTCTCACCACAGCGGCAGTAGTACGCAATCGTGGTCAACCTGGCCGTTGGTTTTTGTCGGCTTCTTCGCTCGTTGGGGCTAAAGGTTCCAACTACGGCGACTCTGAACTTCGCTGAAGCCCTCGGTGTGGTCGGGATCGAGGATCGATCTGCGGTTTATTGGGCAGGACGCGCCACCTTGGTACGGCGAGGAGAGGATCGAGAGATCTATGACCGCGCCTTTGCGGTGTATTGGGAACATCAGGTCGGCCTGTTCGGCGGACCTCCCGAAGAGCAGGATCCCGCAACGGTGCTCTTGGACTCCGACGACGCCGATACAGATCAAGAGTCAGAGGGAGAGGAGCCAGAACAAGACACCGAAGTCGTGCGCTTCTCCGTGACCGAGGTTCTGACCGAGAAAGACTTCAGCCAATGCAGCGCCGAGGAGTTGGAGGAACTGACCCGGCTCATGGCCCAACTCCGGTTCACCACTCACCCTCGACGGACAAGGAGGCAGGTCCCGGCCAAGACGAAGGCTGGCCGCCCTGATCTTCGACGTACGGTGCAATGGGCTCTTCGCCATCAGGGTGAACCCCTGCGTATGGCCACCACCGAGCCCTCCAACAGGCCTCGGCGACTCGTTTTGCTGCTGGACGTGTCTGGCTCGATGGAAGCCTACGCCCGGGCGTTGATTCGCTTCGTTCACGCTGCCGTGGTCGCTCGCAGCCGGGTCGAGGCCTTTGCCATGGGGACCCGCTTGACCAGGATCACACGCCAACTTTCTGACCGTGATCCCGATGCGGCCATCGCAAAGGCGACTCCGGAGGTGAAGGATTGGGCCGGCGGTACAAGGCTTGGCGAAGACCTTCGCAATTTTAATGATCAATGGGGTATTCGGGGCATGGCCAGGGGCGCTGTGGTGGTTATCTTGTCCGATGGCTGGGACCGGGGAGACGCAACTGAGTTGTCTGAGCAAATGGAACGCTTGCACCGAGTGACCCATGAGTTGATCTGGGTCAATCCGCTGAAGGCCACTGAGGGGTACGCGCCGTTGGCGGCCGGAATGGCGGCTGCGCTTCCCCATCTTGACCGGTTTGTGGCTGGCAACAACTTCTCATCGGTTGAGGAGTTGGCCATGATCTTGGCCCAGGGCCCGAACTATGCCTGAGGGCCCACACGACCCGAAGTCCATGTTTGGGGACTCATTGCCGAGTGGCCCGCCGCCGGTCAATCCGATTCCAAGTGGTCCGCCACCGGTCGTCTGGGAGGAGGGCGGCCCGCCACCGCTCGTATCAGAGGAGGACAGCCCGGATGACTCATTCGACTGGCGGGATTCCTCCTGGGGACTAGGTGACGTCCTGCTGGGGTTTCCCGTCATCGCCGCTTCTTCTCTGCTTGGTGCGGTCTTGGGTGCCATCTTGGGATGGGTCCTGGTTTCTGACACCTTGGGCCTTGGTTTGGGGGGAATTGAACCGGCCCGTGGATTCGATGCCGTTGTCGAGCATTCAGCTTTCTTGGCCGCCACCACCATCTTGACCATGCTTGGATTCCAACTGGCAACCTTTAGCTGGCCAATCTTGGTCGCTCGGTGGAAGGGCAAAGGGGTTGGTCCCGAGTTCGGATTTCGGTTTCGCTGGATAGACCTGGTTATTGGCCCGGTTGCGGCACTTACCATGATGATGGCCGCCGGGTTGGTTAACACGGTGGTGGCCAAACTGGTCGGGCTTGGCGATGCCACCCAGGCCAACAACACGGACTTCCTGGCCGATTCCGGCGATGGGCCACTGAAGTATTTCCTTATCCTGTTTGTGGTCATCGGAGCACCCTTGTCCGAGGAGATGTTCTTTCGAGGGCTCACCTTGCGGGCGCTACAGAAGCGTTGGGGGAAGCCAGCCGCATTGATCGGGTCGACCCTGCTATTTTCGTCTCTGCACTTTGGTGGTGGTGGTTGGCGGGCGGTCACCGTGGTGCTGGTGACGATCACTTCCATCGGAGGCATTCTTGGTCTTCTTGCCCTGGTGACCGGCCGTTTGGGTCCGTGCGTGGTGGCCCACGGGTGTTTCAACGGCTTTGTCACGCTTGTATTGTTCAACGCCGACCGGCTTGAGAACTTCACCGGGGCAATCGGGAAGGCAGGAGCATTGCTCCTTCAAACCCCCCTCTATGGCAACGGAGCGAGTACGTTCTGGCCATGACTGATGAGGTTGTGGTTGGCGTGATCCTGGTGGTCATGCTGGCCGGGCAGGTTTCCCGGCGGATTTCTCCAACGGTTGGGGTCACGGGGGCTTTGGCTGGATTGTTCCTGAGCGGGGTGTTGACTCCCGTTCAGGCCTTGAGCGGTTTTTCTAATCCGGCACCGTTTTCCATCGCTGGGCTGTATGTGGTTGCCGGTTCGGTCTCTCGGGCCGGTGGTCTTCACGCCCTTACCCGCAGGATCTTGGGAATGGGGGCCCCCGTTGGGCATTGGGTGGGACTGCTTCGCCTCACCGGTGCGGCCAGCATCATGTCATCGTTCTTGGCCAACACCCCCGTTGTCGCCATGCTGATCACTCCAGTGTCTTCCTGGGCCCAACGACGAGGTGCTTCCCCGGCTCGCTATCTCATTCCTCTTTCCTACGCGGCCATCCTCGGTGGTATGCCAACTCTCATCGGCACCTCAACCAACCTGGTGGCTTCGGGAATTGTCAGCCAGGCTGGAGGTGAGGGTTTCTCCTTGTTCGAGCCCGCTCGGTTTGGCCTGCCGGTGGCTGTTGCTGGCCTGGTCATTGTCGCTTTGGCCTCGTCTCGTTTGCTTCCTGACCGGGGAGAGAAAAGTGATGGGCAGATTGGAAGACCCTTTAACGTAGCCATGGTAGTTGTCGGCGGAGGGGTCGCCGATGGCCGCTCAGTCGCCGCGTCCGGCCTTCGTGAGCTCGGCAAGGTCTATCTGGTCGGGGTCCATCGAGGAACAGACTGGATTACTCCCGTTCATCCAGAATTCATCCTTCGGGGCGACGATCAGTTGACCTTCGCGGGACAGGTGGACGATGTGGTTGCACTCCAGCAGATGGCTGGATTCGCCATGCTGGAGGGTAAGCATGTCTTTGCTCTTGATGATGGCCATCACTCCTGGTTTGAGGCGGTTGTTGGCGGCGGATCACCAGCAATTGGGCGGACCCTCAAGCAGGTCAACTTCCGAAGTCGGTATCAGGCGGCGGTGTTGGCCATCCATCGCTCGGGTGAAGGCATCGAAGGTAGTCTTGGCGATACGAGAATACGCCTTGGCGACTCGCTCCTTTTGGTGGCTGATGTGGGGTTTGGGGCTCGCTGGAGTAGTCGAAGCGACTTTTTGTTGGTTCGTCGACGAACCGAGGCCCCACCTCCGGTTGGGGCGCGGGCCAGCCTTTCGCTGATCGTTCTCGCCGGGGTCGCCGTCATGCCGATGCTCGGGGTTTCGGTGCTGAAGGCGGCGTTGATTGGTGCCATTGCCATGGTGGTGACCGGGGTGTCTAGTCCGCGTCAGGCCCGCGACAGTGTCGATCTGAATGTGATCTTGATGGTGGCCTCGGCCATTGGAATCGGGGTAGCGGTTGAATCCTCTGGTTTGGCCCTGCGATTGTCCAGTTTTGTCCTAAGCATGTCGGCCTCGGCCGGGACCTGGGGGGCGGCGTTTGGATTGGTGGTGGTCGCTCTCCTCCTCACCGAGCTCATGACCAATACCGGGGCAGTGGCGATGATGATTCCGATTGCCTTGCGTGTGGCGGAGAGCACCGGTTCGGATCAACGCATCTTCGCCCTGGGGGTGACACTGGCGGCTTCCGCGTCCTTCCTCTCACCTGTCGGTTATCAGACGAACACCATGGTGTATGGCCCGGGGCGCTATCACTTCACCGACTACCTACGACTTGGCGTTCCAATGACGCTTATGGTTTTGACGCTCGTCCCAGCGATGATGGTGGCTGGCCGCGGGCTCTGGTGATGAACCCCCCACCCTGCTCAGTCAAGGCAAAGTAGCCGGGGTGGTGTATTTCGGCCCACAGATCCGTAGTCTTGTGGGTCGGCATGCGCGCCGTTGTTTTGTGTGCTCCCATGCCGACCAGACTTGAGGACCCGCCCCAAGTCGTCCGAAGGTACCGCAAGTTAGAGGTTTTCCGTGCCCACCATGCAGCAGTTGGTCCGCAAGGGCCGTACATCGAAGGCGAAGAAGGGCAAGACCCCGGCTCTTATTGGGTCGCCCCAGCGGCGCGGTGTTTGTACCCGTGTCTACACTGCCACGCCAAAGAAGCCGAACTCGGCGCTGCGTAAGGTCGCTCGTATCCGCCTCACAAGCGGTATCGAGGTGACTGCCTACATTCCGGGTGAAGGGCACAATCTTCAGGAGCACTCCATTGTGTTGGTCCGTGGCGGTCGTGTGAAGGATCTCCCCGGTGTTCGTTACAAGATCATTCGCGGAACACTCGACACTGCGGGTGTGCGCGATCGTAAGCAGGCCCGTAGCCGCTACGGCGTGAAGAAGGACAACTGATATGCCGCGTAAAGGCCCCGCACCTCGTCGTGAACTCGTTCCTGATCCCGTCCACGGTTCACTTCTGGTAACCCAGATCGTGAACAAGGTCCTGTTAGATGGTAAGAAGAACACGGCCGAGCAGATCGTGTACGGCGCCCTGGACATTGTGGCCGAAAAGACCGGTGGCGACCCTGTCGCCACTCTGAAACGTGGCATCGACAACATCAAACCTCAGCTCGAGGTTCGATCTCGCCGGGTTGGCGGGGCGACCTACCAGGTCCCGGTAGAGGTTCGCCCCAAGCGTCAGACCACCCTGGCGGTGCGTTGGATGGTCGGCTACTCACGGCAACGTCGCGAGCGCACCATGGCCGAGCGGCTAGCCAATGAAATTCTTGATGCTTCCAACTCGATTGGCGCTTCAGCCAAGCGTAAGGAAGATCTGCACAAGATGGCCGAATCCAACAAAGCCTTCGCTCACTATCGCTGGTAGCTCCCCATTTGATTGGCGTTCTTGTAGCTCAGGGACCCGATCCAGACCCCCTTCACTCTGCCCACCCATACCCCGTCCGAATCGTCGTACGCCCGTTCCGTACGATTTGCCTAAAGGCTTGCAATGTCTGAGCGTCCGACACCCCTCGAAAAATACCGAAACATCGGCATCATGGCCCACATTGATGCTGGCAAGACCACAACAACCGAGCGTATTCTCTACTACACCGGTAAGAACTACAAAATCGGTGAGGTTCATGATGGCGGCGCGACCATGGACTGGATGGACCAAGAACAAGAGCGTGGCATCACGATCACTTCTGCTGCTACCACCTGCTTCTGGAACGATTACCGGATCAACATCATTGATACACCCGGCCACGTCGACTTCACCGTTGAGGTCGAGCGTTCGCTGAGGGTGCTCGATGGTGCGGTCGCCGTCTTTGATGGCGTAGCTGGAGTTGAGCCTCAGACCGAGACTGTGTGGCGTCAGGCCGACCGCTATGGCGTTCCCCGCATGTGCTTTGTAAACAAGCTCGATCGCACTGGGGCTGACTTCTATTTCTGTTTGGACACCATCAAGGAGCGTCTCAGCGAAGACGTAGCCGTGATCCAGTTGCCAATCGGTATCGAGATGGACTTCATCGGCATTGTTGACCTGATCAAAATGAAGGCATTGGTATGGCCAGCAACCACCGACGAGAAAGACCTTGGTGCAACCTACGAAGAGGTTGATATCCCGGCGGAGTATGCAGACAAGGCCCAGGAGTATCGGGCCGCGCTGGTCGAGGCTGTTGCTTCCACTGACGATGACCTGATGGAGAAATACCTCGAAGACGAGGAAATCTCCAACGACGAACTCAAGGCTTCGTTGCGCAAGGCAACCATTGCCAACCAGTTGGTACCGATTCTCTGTGGTACGGCGTTCAAGAATAAGGGCGTCCAGCCGCTGCTCGACGCGGTTATCGACTACATGCCGTCACCCAGCGAGCTTCCTCCAGTGACCGGCACCCACTACAAGACTGGCGAAGAGGACTCTCGCCCTCCCAGCGATGATGCGCCTTTCTCGGCTTTGGCTTTCAAAATCATGTCGCCCCCCGGCCCTGGTGCTGGAAAGCTCACTTACTTCCGGGTCTATTCCGGAACGTTGGAAAAGGGTGGCCAGGTCATGAACACCCGCACCGGCTCTCGCGAGCGCATGGGTCGTTTGCTGGAAATGCACGCGGCCAAGCAGGAGGATCGTGACGTCGCCATGACTGGTGACATTCTGGCGGCTATTGGCATGAAGAATGTTCGCACCGGCGACACGCTCACCAGCGAGAAGAACCCCATTGTCCTAGAATCTCTGGACTTTCCAGATCCGGTAATCCATGTTGCCGTTGAGCCAAAGACCAAGGCCGACCAGGACAAGATGGCCAAGGCTCTCATGTCTTTGGCCGAGGAAGATCCAACGTTCACAGTTAAGACCGACGAAGACACGGGCCAGACCATTATTGCGGGAATGGGCGAACTCCACCTTGATGTGCTCGTCACTCGGATGTTGCGCGAGTTCAAGGTTGATGCCAGCGTTGGCAAGCCGCAGGTGGCCTACCGAGAGACCATTACCGACACAGTCGAAAAAGAGACCTATACCCATAAGAAGCAAACTGGTGGTTCCGGTCAGTACGCCGAAGTGACCGTTAAAATGGAGCCCTCTGGTGCGGGCAACGGGTATGAGTTTGTCGACAAGATTTCCGGCGGGCGTATTCCCAAGGAGTACATTCCTTCAATCGGTCATGGCATCAGGGATGCCATGACAACCGGAGTATTGGCCGGATTCCCATCGGTTGACATCCGTGTGACCTTGCTCGATGGCAAGTACCACGACGTCGACTCCTCGGAAATGGCTTTTAAGATCGCCGGCAACATGGTGTTCAAGTACGCGGCTCGCAAAGCGAAGCCCGTCCTGCTCGAGCCGACCATGGCCGTCGAAGTGGTGACACCCGAGGACTACATGGGTGATGTCATAGGCGACCTTAACTCTCGTCGAGGCAAGGTTGGTCAGATGGAGGCTCGCGGCAACAACCAGGTTGTTTCTGCTCAGGTGCCGCTATCTGAAATGTTTGGATACTCCACCGACTTGAGGTCCAAGACCCAGGGTCGGGCAACCTACACCATGCAGTTTCATAGTTATCAACAAACTCCCGGCAGTGTGCAAGAAGAGATCGTCAAGCGCATCCGGGGCGAGTGACAGTTACCTACCGACAACCCCGAGAACGGCTCGTTCCGGAATCTGAATCGAATCTGAAGGAAAAGAACAATGGCTAAAGAGAAGTTTGAACGTACCAAGCCGCATGTGAATGTGGGCACGATGGGTCATATTGATCATGGTAAGACGACGTTGACTGCGGCGATTACGAAGGTTTTGGCTGATCGTGTTGCTGGTAATACGCTCACGGATTTTGAG
>JAJRXF010000093.1 GCA_024276425.1 Actinomycetes bacterium
CTCAAAATCCGTGAGCGTATTACCAGCAACACGATCAGCCAAAACCTTCGTAATCGCCGCAGTCAACGTCGTCTTACCATGATCAATATGACCCATCGTGCCCACATTCACATGCGGCTTGGTACGTTCAAACTTCTCTTTCGCCATGAGGGACGACTCCTTGACTCTTGCTTTGGGATTCTCACGCTGGCTACGCGGCGCTCGATTGTTTGCTGCGCTGGATTGTGTTGCACTGGATTGTGTTGCACTGGATCGCGGCGAACCGAGACCGAAATGGGCTCCCCCGAGATCGGGCCTGGGACCGCCCGAAAGCGAACTCGGGCCAATCTGGCGGAAGGGTCCATTTTGTAGCGACGGTCGGGCTCGAACCGACGACCTTTCGATTATGAGTCGAACACTCTTACCAACTGAGCTACGTCGCCGAAAAGGCGGCCAGGGCCACCAAGGCAGGGCCTCCTGACAGAATCGAACTGTCGACCTCTTCCTTACCATGGAAGCGCTCTACCGACTGAGCTAAGGAGGCAACGGGGATTCGCTCGGCATACGAGCGTCTGAAAGTCTGCCAGGTGCGAGCCGTCGACCCAACCCCCAGAGTGTAGAGAATTTCTGCTACCGGACCGGGGCAATTGGTGAGAAATCAGTGCTGCGCGCCGGGAAGAATCACCCATCGGCCCCTCCTTTAGTCAAGTTCTGTAATCAGCCGATACCAACACGGTGAGAATCGATCGACTAGAACTTGAGACGGCATCAAATCGCGTCGATCTACGGCTCCACCCTCGGATCACCTTCGTCACTGGCCTGGGAGCCAGCGAACGAAATGCTCTGGGTACCGAGATTCTCGAATCACTCCGCCAGGGGCGCCCGGGGCTCAGTGTCGACGTTGTCCAAGACGATGGTCGCATTATCGAGGTATACCGTCCATTAGAGGGGGCGGCGTCCGTGCGCGACGCGGTAACAACCGAGGACCTAACCGACCAATACCTCCATTTTGGGACTATCAACCTTCTCGCGGTTCCGCCCCTCCCGGAAGCCTCCCAGGACCTCGATTCCCCCGACCTACTGCGGGTTCGCCGTCGCGGCCTGATGCGCTCCGGCGAATTGTCCGAGGCCGACGACTCCAGCGGTAGCTGCGCTGAACAACAGGCCTATGTTCGGGAAGTCGTTACCACCCTGGCCCTCCTCAACCAGGATGTTCTGTGGGCTACGGCGACAGTCTTGGCCGAGACCGAGGTGGAAATAGCCAGTATCACCAACTCTGCTCAGAATACGGATGACACGAGCATCGATCAGGACCACCTGCCGAGTGCGCTGGCTGCTCTGGTCGAAGAACGCCATAGTGCTGTTGAGTTCGCCGCTGACAGGCTCGAATCTGATCGAGTCCTGCATCTGTCCGTCGCGGTCACGCTCTGCCTGATTGCCATGATCGGGGCCATCCTTATTAGTCCGTTTCTCGCCGCCCCTTTTCTTCTAGCCGCAATCGGTGCGGGTTCCATCTCAGCCTGGCGCTGGCGCGAGCTCTCCCTGGCCTCCCAAGCGGAACTCGAAGCACTTGAGGCCGCTGGTCTGACGAGCTACCTCAACCTGAGGGTAGGTGAGGTCGAACGCCTCACCAAAGGAGTCGACGCTCAACGTCAACAGCTAGACAAGATCCACGAACTCGCCCTTGACGCATGGAGGAATCTCGTCGGACCTGACGTATCGCTTGCATGGGCGGTCACGCACCAAGAGGACATCTGCGCCGCTGCCACCACCCTCCGAAACGGAGACACGGTTAGCCCTCAAGCCCGCGAATGCGACACCGAGGTCTTGGGATCCTTCCTTCCGTGGCTTCATCATCACCTCGCCCGCGTTGCCGCGGAGTACAAGCAATGTGTGCCGGTCGTTCTCGACGGTTGTTTTAGCTCCGCCACCTCGGGGTCCGGTGCCACAGCGGGCCAACCAGGCAGTACCGATGAAATTGAGTTGATCGTTGAGTTGCTCATGCTTCACAGTCAACAACTCCAACTCATCGTGATGACGGAAAACTCCGAACTCCTTCGTCGCTTCCCGACTTCGGCAGATTCAGCTGACATTCTTCGACTTGGTACGGGTGCCAAAACGGACTCCAACCAACTTCTTGATCTCCGGAGCTGACCGGAGTCCCCACAAGCCCAACTCACTGAACCGCCTCAATGGCAAGCCTCAGGGGTCGAAATCGCTAGTGTTGGGCCATGCCAAGCAGCCTGAGTCCAGCGAGCCCAGGAGTCGCCATCCGAGATGCCCGAGTGGAGGATGCCGAAACAATCCTGCAGATCTACAACCGTGAGGTACTGGAATCGTTGGCCACGATGGATCTCGTCCCGCGAACTCTTGAGCAGCAGCGGGCCTACCTCCGGGATCGATCTGGTGCACTGGCCGTGCTCGTGGCCGAGACCGACACGTCGTCGTCGGTGGTAGGGTTTGCCAGCCTTAGTCCCTTTCGAGATCGCCCCGGCTATCGAACGTCGGTAGAGAACTCCATCTATGTGCACCGCGATTGCCACCGGATGGGAATCGGAAACTCCTTGCTTGGAGCCTTGGTAAATCAGGCCCGCTCTCACGGCTTTCACGCTATCTTCGCCCGAATAACTGGCGCTCAAGAAGCGAGCATGGCCTTACATGAGCGCCATGGCTTCCTTCTCGTTGGAGTGGAGCGAGAGGTTGGCCGCAAGTTCGGACAGTGGCTCGATGTCGCGGTCATGGAACTCGTCTTGACCGAGTAGTTTCATTGACCGAGTAGTTTCACGCCCCGGACACAGCCCTGTCTCTCACCCAGCCCTGTCTCTCACCCAGCGAAGGGCGTCAGAGCCAAGAACCGGCGGGGGGCGGTTCCATCGGGCTGGAGTTCGTTCCATCTTCTCAGCGGGTTCGAGAAACTGAAGATGCCCCCAGGCGCTGGCAATCCCTGCCCTACGGGTGAGAACGTCGCCCAAACCTGAGGCCTGGTCTGGGTCGAGCTTAGCCCCAGCGGACTGCAACCAAGTGCTGGTTTGACAAAGCGAGGCTTCGACCAGCCAGGAGCCGCCTTCGGTCATCTGGCGAGCAAGTGCGGTCATGGCTCCAGCGGCGGCCAAGTAGCCGGTGGTGTAGTCGGTGGCGGCAGCGGGCAAAAGCCGGGGCGCACTTTCGCCGCCCTCGGCCGCGGCTATGCCGGTTGCCGATTGAGCTAACTGCTCCCAGCCAGCCCGGGTGGCCCAGGGTCCCCTATGGCCATAGCAACTGATCGATACGTAGATGACCCCCGGCGAAATCTCAGCCAGGGTCTGAGGATCGAAACCCCTATTGGCCAGTGAGCCAGGCCGGTATCCCTGGCAAAAGATGTCGGCCTCGGTCAGAAGTTCGCTTAGCTGAGTCTGACCATCGGCAGTATCGAGATCGACGAATGCGCTGCGCTTGCCGTGCCCAGTTTCGACCACGAATGGCTCAACGCTCGGTAAACCCGATGAGCCAATGCGGAGCACGTCAGCCCCATGGCCAGCCAAGGTTCGGCCACAGGTCGGTCCAGCCAGGACTCGGGTAAGGTCGGCCACCCGCACCCCGTCGAGTGGACGATCGCTGGGTGATCGATGTCGGGGCTCAGCATCACCAACTTTGGTGATCGAGACCACTGGCAGTTCTGCCAATGCCTGACCCTGAGGATGACTCTCCCACTCATCACGAGTTCTCACCATTGCTCCGCAAAGGCGAGCTTCGGCGATTGCATCTTCCAGCGAGCTAGCTGGCCACTGAGCCACGGCGGAACTGACCTCCTCCACCGAACAATCCAGCAACTTGAGGAGACCACTAGCCAGTGGAGGGAAGCCACCATGCAAATGGATCCAACGATTATCCTTGGTCCGATACAACCGACTCAGGGGATTTGCCACCCGAGTTAGGTCCATAAACTCGGCCTCTTGGTATGCGAACCCCAGAAGGGAAGCCGCCGCATCAGCTACATCAACCCGAACGCACTGAGGGGCATTGCCACGCAACTCACCAATGTGAGCAGACCAGACTCCGGCCAGGGCCAGCGACCCAGCAGCCGCCTCTCCAGCATGGTGTCGTGCGCCAAGGACCGGATCTCGGCCAACAACCTCAAACTTGGCCCCCGGTGGGCTCGGCAGACCACCTCGAACCCACCAGTCAGAGACTTCGTTGGTTTCCATCGCCGACGACCCTAGCACCGACCCAAAAACTTGATTCGATCGCTGCGGAAGCCCAGCGACGTTCCCGAGCCCAAATCCACGAAGCCCGCCTGAGGCCCCGCGACGTTCCCGAGCCCCAGCGGGGGAACTCGGGTTTCGCCGAAGGCGAAAACGTGGGCCGGGTAGGATTTGAACCTACGTAGGCGATGCCGGCGGATTTACAGTCCGCTCCCTTTGGCCACTCGGGCACCGACCCAGGAACCAACGAGGTTAGCGTTCTGCACCCTTAGTTCCTGCCCGAGTTCCAAGAGCGCCATCTTTTTCGTGCGTCCGCGGCCATCGAGGGTTTCCCGCGACCAGAATACGGCTAGCTTTCTTCACTATGCCTAGTTTTGATGTTGTTTCTGAGATTGATATGCAGGAAGTCCGCAACGCCGTCGATCAGGCCACTCGAGAGGTCGTCAACCGCTACGACTTTAAGGGCACCGACTCCGAGATCGAACTTGATGACAAGGCCATGACCATCAAGTTGGAAACCTCCAGCAGCGACCGAATGTTTGCCCTTCGGCAGGTTCTGGAAGAGAAAATGGTACGGCGAAAGATTTCCTTGAAAGCTCTGGACTTCGGTGACATGGAGGATGCGGCCGCTGGGCGGGCCCGGATGACGGTCTCACTAAAGGCCGGAGTGTCCTCCGAAGCGGCCAAGAAGATTAATGTTCACATCAAGGAACTGAAGCTCAAAGGAGTGCAAAGCTCGACGCAGGGTGACCAGGTCCGAGTAAGCGCCAAGAAGCGGGACGCGTTGCAGGAAGTGATCGCTTCGTTGAAGGAGGCCGACCTCGATCTGCCGCTTCAATACCAGAACTTTCGCGATTAGCAGCTAATTTGCTCGCCATCGAGAACCGATCAGCTGAGCAAGTTAAGTTGGTCGGATGACGAACGCGGATCCTTCACACACCGAGGCATTCAAGGAGCGATTCGATGCAATCCATGCCAACGTATCGACTGTTATTCGAGGTAAACCTGGCGAGATTCGTCTGGCTTTGACCTGCATGTTGGCCGAAGGCCATCTACTAATCGATGACGTCCCCGGGACCGGGAAAACTTCCCTGGCCAAGTCAATCGCCCGGTCGGTGGAGGGTGAGATGCAACGCATTCAGTTCACGCCCGACCTTCTTCCGACCGACGTCACCGGCTCGATGGTTTACAACTCGGGTGAGGGAAATTTCGTCTTTTATCCAGGAGCAGTTTTCGCCAACGTCGTCTTGGCTGACGAGATTAATCGGGCCTCACCAAAGACCCAGTCGGCTCTCCTAGAGGTGATGGAGGAACGCCAGGTCACCGTTGATGGCAAGCGCCACCAAGTTCCGCGTCCCTTCGTGGTCATCGCCACCCAGAACCCCGTCGAGCTTGACGGCACCTACCACTTACCGGAGGCCCAGATTGATCGGTTCATGATGCGAATGTCAATGGGCTACCCCGACCAGCGGTCCGAGGTCGAAGTCATCGGGAACCACCTCGCTGGCACCCGACCCGAGGATCTCCACCCGGTCATCAGCCTCTCGGAGTTCGAGTGGATGATTCAAACCGCAAGCTCCATCCATGTGGCTAGTTCACTTCAGCGTTATGTGGTCACCATTGCTGACGCCACCAGACGCATGGATGAATTGCGACTTGGTGTAAGCCCGCGAGCGAGTCTTGCGTGGGTACGCGCCGCCCAGGCCTGGGCGGCGGCCAAGGGCCGCAACTTCGTGTCCGTGGATGATCTGCGGGAACTAGGACCTTTCATTCTCGGACATCGGATGTTGTTGGCCCCCGAGGCCGAACTCCAAGGGATCGTCACCACCGAATTGGTACAGCGCACGATCGACGAAGTGCCTATACCCACTGTCCGAGACTAATGCTGAGCGCCAATGGAAAGTGGGCGATCGGCTCGATCATTGTCCTGTTTGCCGCGGGCTGGGTCTTGGACTATTCGTTCTTGTTTGCTCTGGCCTACATGCTCATCGTCGCCCTGATTCTTGCCGTGCTGTGGGTGACACGCCAGCCGAGCTTGTCCGCATACCAGCATCTTCAGCCTGCGGTCGTTGGGGCCGGCGAGCCAGCCCACTCGGTGGTGGTCACGACCAACACCGGGGGCCGCAGCAACGCGCCACTTATTGCTGGCAATATCATCGATGGTCAATCACGGTCAATCGCCATCCCGCGGCTCGGACCCGGTCAATCAGACCGTTCACTCATCCTCTTGCCTACCAGCCGCCGCGGTCACTTTAAGGTCGGCCCTCTGACTATCAATCGGACGGACCCATTTGGTCTTGTGCGGCGTGTCACCCACCAGGGGTCGGTCGCCACCTTAATTGTCCATCCCGAGATCCATCCGATGAGCACCTTGCCCACAGGGCACCGTCGAGAACTAGAAGGCTCCCGTTCGGCCATCCCTCAAGAGGGTGGCATCTCCTTCCACAGCTTACGCGACTATGTGTCTGGGGATGATCTCCGCCTGATCCACTGGCGCTCAGTGGCCAAGACGGGCACGCTGATGGTCCGCAAGAATATCGTCACCAGCGAACCGCGATTGATGGTCGTTCTCGATACTTGGTCAGGTAGTTACGATCAGGACAGCTTTGAGGACGCAGTGCGGGTCGCTGCTTCACTCGTGCACGCTGGCTGCGAGAGCCACTACCCCGTCCTGTTTCGAACCACTGGTGGTATTGCCGCCGATGCCTTGCCAAGTGGTGAGGGCCAAACTGCCATCATGCGAATTCTCGCTGGAATTCAGCCGAACAGCGATGACCCTGGCTTGAACGGCGTGATTCGATTTGCCGATCAGGCCGACGGTGTCTCGCTGGGGGCCGTAACTGGCCAACCTCCGATCGACAAGGTTGCTGGTATTAGTCGAGTTCGGCCGTATTTCGACATGGTGACCGTAGTCCAGTTGGGCGAAGCCTTTGATCGTCCGCCAATGGATATTCCTGGGGCTGTTGTTATCAATGGATCCACGAGTTCTCAAGTGGCTAATCGGTGGAAGGCGATGTTCGGATGATCGAGCGCCTACTCGCGAGCTTTGTGAACCTACGCCTACCAGCAAGTGGCCTTCCCAGGGTGGCCAATCTCCTGCTTGGCCTACTCAGTATTTTGACCCTTCTGTTGTCTTGGCTCCAGTGGTCCACCATCTATGCTGGCCTGGGGGCCTTCCCCCCGGTGGCCATTGCCGCCATAGTCTCGGTGCTTGCCGGCCTCATTTTGGCGGAGCGCACCTCAACACCATCGCGCAGTGTTCCCATTGGATTGATGATCCTCCTACTCGGGTGCGCCGCCTGGTACGGGTCCCAAAGCAACGCCTTGCTCGGCGACCTTGTCGGTTCTTGGAAGCTACTGGCCTCCACAGGTTTGCTGGTTCCAATTACCCAAAAGTTCGTGTTGGTTCCCGTTATTACGGTCTTCGTCGCTGGCTGGGTGGCGGCGGAGATCATTACCCGCAAACGGACTATCGGATCCATTGTGTTGCCCCTCGCCCTATCCCAGACTGTTGCGTTGGCCTACACAGTTTCTCAACGGCAACCGCAGTGGTGGGATGTCGCCCTGATTGGGTTCTTCGTGTTTGCGATGTTTGGGGTTTCAAGGGCAGATCATCACCCTGATCATGCTGCCACCGGTGGTTCGCTGGTCGAACTGGATCGCACGACGGCAATTCGGTGGCGTCAGGCGCTGGTTTCCTTGCCGTTTGCCGGATTGGTGGCTTTGGTTGGTGTCGGGTTCAGTCAGCTTGTCACTTCCACGATTAGCCCCTTCGATCTTCGAGAACGTCTGGTCCGGCCCCTGAACATTTTCGAATCAACCAGTCCCCTATCCCTGGTCAAGGCCGGGCTAGTCAGCCCCGATCCAGCCGATGTATTTGCCATCACCGTCGATGACTTACCCAGTGAGGAATCGATCAACCGGATCACTGTCGCCACACTCGACTTGTTCGATGGTGCTCTGTGGACATCATCGGCACGATTCGAGTCGGCGGGGGCCACGCTCCCTTCCCCCGCCCAAGCCCAGTTGGTGAATCCTCGTCAACTCGTCCAGACAGTGCAGGTGTTGCCCAACTACCCCTTCAACTTTCTGCCACGCATCGGCGAAATTCAACAAACCGACTCGTCGCTTCTCGGTTGGGATTCACGTTCGGGAAGCATCGCCAGCATCCAGGCACGGGACGAAGCCTTCACTTATACAACTCGGGTGCGAACTCCAGCGGCTTCGGCGGCCGCCGGCCGGGAAGTCTCCAATCCACCCCTGACCAGCCCAAACCTGACCGAGGCAACCCTGACCGATCCGAGGGACTCGTTACGCTATGCCGCCTCTCTTCCTGACATGACCGATGAACAGAGTACGATCTTTGCCCAACTTATTGGTGAAGCAACCGCCGGAGCTAGAACCGATTTCGAAGCCATCACCCTTCTTGAGGAGTTTCTACGTTCTGACAGCTTCTCATACAATCCAGACGCTCCAGCGGGCCACAGTCTGGCTGCTTTGGCCAGCTATCTCGACCAGGCCGAGGATGGGGGCCAGCGGATCGGATTTACCGAGCAGTCTGCGGCCACCTTTGCGGTGGCCGTTCGAATGCTTGGTATTCCAACCAGAATCGTTGTCGGCTACCGCCTCGACCAACCCTTAACATGGGACAACAACCGGGTTTTGATCTCCGAAGACATGATTCATGCATGGCCCGAAGTCTGGTTTGATGGCGTGGGTTGGGTGGCATTCGAGCCAACCAATGATGCCAACAAGACTTCGGAGCAAACCTCGCGAACGCCCGCGATCGGTGATGATGCAGCGGCCTCGCGGTCCAGTGACCTCCCCGAGCTTCAGGAGCCGGTGCTCATCCCCGAGCCCGCACGACCTGGCGTCGCCAAGCGACGCCTGACCATCGCCGCCATCGTGTTGGCCCTTCCCATTGTATTCTTTCTGGCTGTCGTTGTGATCAAGCGGATCCGTCGTCAGCGTTGAAGACGAGGCGATCCGGCCTCCCAAATCAGTGGAGCATGGCAGGAAACTCGGGAAACCTTGCACGCCTACGGGTTGCCTAGTTCGCCCACCTCGACCGTGATCGAAATTGCGGAGGAACTCAATGATGTCGGGTTGATCAAGGTTGCGGTACCGGTGGCCAAGATGGCACCCACGGTCGACTTGGCATTATTTGCACCGGAGGAGCCGACTATGGATCAGGCGACGGAAATGTGGGCCGAGTTCGATACCGCTACCAAGGAGGCAGCCGCCACCATCTCGCTCCAGCGAAGGATGCGAGCTGCCGCCGACCCAAGGGTGCTGGTCGGCCGGTAGGTTCCAGGTCACCGAGGTTTTAGCCGGGAGGGAACAAACTATTGGAAGGTGACGGTGGCCGAGGCTGACACGGCGATTCCTGTGGCTACGTCGGTAGCACGGAGCGTGACGCTGAAACTTGCGGGCGCTGAGTAGCTCACGTTCATGCTCCATGGATCGCCCAACCAACTATTGGCAAGGGTCGGATCTGGCCAATTGATGGTCCAGGAGAATCCCGAGAAGTCACCCGGATTGCCTACCAGTTGGCAGAACGAGACATTGCCAACCGCAACCGGCGAGGGGCAGGAAAGACCGAAGGGTTGGGGCGTTGCCGCTGTTGTGGTGGTTGTGGCCTCGGTAGTGGTGGTTGTGGCCTCGGTAGTGGTGGTTGTGGCCTCGGTAGTGGTGGTTGTGGCCTCGGTAGTGGTGGTTGTGGCCTCC